>NZ_LUAZ01000008.1:0-109042 GCF_001647255.1 Cellulosimicrobium sp. I38E | reverse complement strand
GGCGGGTGGGCCGACGGGCGGTCGGCGGGTCAGGACGTCCGGGCGCCGGAGAGGGCGTCCGCGAGGAGCTCGAGCGTGCGGGCGCGGCCCGGCGTGGAGTCCAGCGCCTCGTCCGCGCGCGACGCGGCGACGGGGACGACCATCACCTCGTCGACCCCGTGGCGCTCGGCGAGCCGGCGGACCTCGGCCGCGGCGGCGTCGGGCGTCCCGACGGCCCAGCGGCGCAGGCTGTCCTCGACCATCTGCCCGGCCGCGCCGTCGAGGGGCGCCGCCTGGGCCTCCTCCACGGTCTCCAGCGCGGTGAGCGGCTGACCGGTGCGCAGCCGCGACATCATGCGCGCCTGCGGGAGCGCCCGGGCCCGGGCCTCGTCGTCGGTCTCGGCGACGACGGCGTTGAGCGTGAGGAACGTGCGCGGCTCGGGGAACGCCTCGCTCGGGCGGTAGCCCTCGCGATACAGGGCCAGGATCTCGTCGATGCCCTGGCCGGAGAAGTGGTTCGCGAACACGTACGGCAGCCCGAGCTCGGCCGCGAGGCGCGCGGAGTAGTCGCTCGACCCGAGCAGCCAGACGGTCGGCGCGCCGTCGGCGGCGGGCGTGGCGTGCACGTCGTAGACCTGGCCGCTCGTGAGGCGCAGCGTCGCGCCCTGCCGGCTCATGAGCGCGAGGATGTCGGTCACGTGCTGGGGGAACCGGTCGACGTCGGCCGTCGGGCCGGTGATCCGCAGGAGCTGCGTGACGACGGGGTCGGAACCCGGCGCGCGGCCGATCCCCAGGTCGACGCGCCCGGGGGCGATCGCCTCGAGCGCCGCGAACTGCTCCGCGACGACGAGCGGCGCGTGGTTGGGCAGCATGACCCCGCCCGAGCCGACCCGGATGCGGTTGGTCACCGACGACGCGGCGGCGATCATCACGGGCGGCGTCGACGCCGCGACCGCGGGCATGTTGTGGTGCTCGGCGAACCAGTACCGCTCGTACCCGAGCCGGTCCGCGAGGCGGACCAGGTCGAGCGACGCCCGCACCGCCTGGGTGCTGGACTGGCCCGAGCGGACGGGCACGAGGTCGAGGACGGACAGGCGCGGGGTCTGGGTGCTCACCCTGGTGCCAACCGGCGACCCCCGAGCCTCATTCCCCTGGGGAGTCGGGGCACGCCTGTCAGGATGGTCGCCATGGACGTCCCCTCGATGATCATGGGCGCCGCGATCGCGTCCGTCGCCTGGATCGTGCTCGTGCCCTGGAGCCGGCTGAAGGAGCTGCGGGAGAAGGATCAGGCGGGGCGCGCGGAGGACTGACCGCCGGGCAGCGGGGTGCGCAGCCCGCTCGCCCGGTGGACCAGGCTCGTCACCGCGGTGCGCACGGCGTCCTTGGAACCGACGACGCGCACGAACGACTGTGCCCGCGTGACTGCGGTATAGAGGAGCTCGCGTGTGAGCAGGGGCGACGTCGCGGGCGGCAGCACGAGGGTGACGCGGTCGAACTGGCTGCCCTGCGCGCGGTGGACCGTCATCGCGTGCACGGTCTCGACCGGCGGGAGGCGGTGGGTGCGCACCCGCAGCGGGGAGCGCGGGTCGCCGAACACGGCGACGACGCCGGCGCCCCCGGGTTCTGCGACGAGCACGCCCGTGTCGCCGTTGTAGAGGCCGACCTCGGCGTCGTTCGTCGTGACGAGCAGCGGCCGGCCGGCGACCCACGGAGAGTCGGTCGCGTGGTGGCCCGTGGCCTCTTCGACCCACGCCTCGACCTGCGCCGCCCACCGGCCCCGACCCGCGGGGCCGCGCCGGTGCGCGACCATGACGCGGTGCCGGGCGAGGGCGTCCAGAGCCGCGGTGGCGTCCCCCGCGCGGGCCGCCTCGACGAGCGCCGTGCCTGCCGTGACGGCGTCGGCGCGCACGGCGGCGAGCACCGCGTCGTCCGGGACGTCGTCGGGCGTCTCGAGGAACTCCACCGAGCCGTGGCCCGCGCGCAGGAGCGCGAGGGTCGCCTCCGCGTCCCCGGTCCGGATCGCCGCTGCGAGCGGCAGGATCTCGGAGTCGCGGTCCTGGCGGTGGACGGTGCGCAGCCGCACGACGCCGTTGCCCAGCACGGCGCGGTCGTCCACCTCGCCGTCGGCGGGCGGCGGGGAGGCGGCGAGCGCGACGTCGGCCGTCGCGACCACGACGGCCGTCGTCGCGGGCGCGGCGACCGGCTCCCGGTGCACGAGGTCCCCGAGCACCGCGCCGGCCTCCACGGACGCGAGCTGGTCGGGGTCGCCGACGAGCACGAGCCGTGCGTCGGGCCGCAGCGCCTCGAGCAGCCGCGCCATGAGCGGCAGCGCGACCATAGACGTCTCGTCCACGACCACCACGTCGTGCGGCAGGTGGTGGTGCGCGTCGTGCCGGAACCGGGTGCTGCTGCCCGGCCGGTAGCCGAGCAGCCGGTGCAGCGTCGTCGCGACGGGGGCGCCGACGCGCTCGCGGTCGGCCGGGTCGCCGAACCCGGCGACGACCTCGCGCACCGCCTCCTGGAGGCGCGCGGCGGCCTTGCCCGTGGGCGCGGCGAGCGCCACGCGCAGCCCCGCGCCGGACGCGGGGGCGGCGGACGACGAGGACGGGAGGGCTGCGTCGTGCAGGACGGCGAGCAGCCGCGCGACCGTCGTCGTCTTGCCCGTGCCCGGGCCGCCCGTGAGCACGGTGAGCCGGCGCGTCGCGGCGTGCGCGGCGGCGAGCCGCTGCCGGGTGTCGTCCGCCGCGGGGAAGAGGCGGGACAGCGCGGCGTCGAGGCGGTCGGCGTCCACGGGCAGCTCGGCCGAGGCGAGCCGCGCGTCGACGTCGTGCCGGACCGCGAGCTCGTCGCGCCAGTACCGGTCGAGGTAGAGGGCGCCGCCCACCCAGCGCGCGGGGCGGTCGGCCGGCCCGTCGACGCCCGCCGCGACGAGCGGGCTGCGCGCGACCGCGTCCGCCCACGCGGAGCGGTCCGGCCAGGGCAGGTCCGTGGCGTCGGTGCGCGCCGCCTCCTCGTCCTCGGGCAGCTCGAGCGACCCGAGGTCGTCCAGGCGCACGCACACCGACCCGCTGCGCACCGCGCGCACGGCGAGCGCCACGGCGAGCAGCACCTCGTCGTCGTGCTCGCCCGTGAGCCGGCCGAGCCGCAGCGCGACGCGCAGGTCGGCCGCGGAGACGACGCGCGCGGCGTTGAACGCGCCGAGCCGGGCGGGCACCCCGACGGCGAGGCGCGGGTCGCCCTCGTCCACGGGGGGAGCCGGCGACGCGACGGGCACCGTCGAGCCGAGAGGGGTCGTGGTCATGCGCGACCTCCGTCGAGCAGGGCGGACAGGGCGACGACGAGCCCCGGCGGCGGCGTCCAGGCGACGACGCCGTACGGCGCGCCGTCGGGACCGGTCGGGGTCTCCGGGCCGGCCATGCCGCGCACGAACAGGTAGGCGCCGCCCGCGAGGTCGCGGTCGGGGTCGTAGTCGCGCACGCGCCAGCGCAGGTAGCGGTGCAGCGCGACGAGGTAGAGCACGAGCTGGAGGGGGTAGTGCGAGGCGAGCATCGCGTCGCGCGTCGCGTCCGGGTGGTAGTCGCCGACGGCGAGCGGCACGCCGGGCGGGCCGACGCGGTTCGTCTTGTAGTCGACGACGAGGTAGCGCCGGCGGCCGGCGGGGTCGGGACGACCGTCCGGGCCCGCGACGGGCACCCGCAGCACCGCGTCGATCGAGCCGGTGAGGTACCCCCGCAGCGGGATCCCACCGGTACCGCCCGCCGGCCCGCCCTCGCTCTCGTCGGCCAGCGCCGCGAGCAGGTCCGGGTAGCGGGCGAACGGGTCGTCGGCGGACAGGTGGGCGCGCAGGACGTCGGCGAGGTCGCGCAGCGTCGACGGCCGGACGCCCTCCGTCTCGTCGCCGCCCGCGAGCGGGAGCTCGAACTCGAGCTCGGGGAGCCGGTCGCGCGGGTCGACGTCGGCGAGGGTGAGCCCGCCCGCGATCGGTCCGAGCGGGGTGCGCAGCGACAGGCCGAGCGCCGCGGCGAGCGACACGGGCTCCACGCCGGGCACGCGGACCGTCGCCGCCTGGGTGCACCGGGCGCGCACCTCGGCGTCGAGGTCGTCGGCAGCCGTGTCGACGTACTCGAGGATCTCGTGCACCAGGGTGCCGAACGCGGTGCCTCCCGGCTGCCCCTCGTAGGGCGAGGGGACGTCGGCACCGGGACGGGCGGCCGGGGTCTCGGCCGGCGCTCCGGACGGCACGGCGCCGGTCTCGTCGGCGTCCGGCGACTCCTCCGGCTCGTCCTGGATGCCCGGGTCCTCGGGCTCGCTCTCGATCCCGCCGACCGGACCGTGGTGCGCCGCCGCCGTGAGCGCCGAGTACGACGCGCGTCGCCACTCGCGGTCCGGAAGGTGCGCGGTGGTCGCGAGCGCGAGGTCCGCGGCGGCCCGACGCCCGGGAGACCAGCGGACTCCCTTCGGCCGGCTCTCGACCTGCTCGACGACGACCGTCCCGCCCGAGCGCGCGGCGAGCGCCTCGAACGCGGACCGGACGGCGTCGTCGCGCATCGCGTCGGGGCGGGCATGACGGCCGGGCTCGCCGCCGAGCATCCGGTCCGCGAGGAGCAGCCGCGTGAGCGGTCCGGAGCCGGTGCTGCGCTTGGTCGGCGTCCAGTGCACCACCACCTGGTGCCGGGCGCGCGTGAGGGCGACGTACAGCAGGCGCAGGTCCTCGCCCAGCTCCTCGTCGCGCCAGCGCGCCTTGGCGTCCACGAAGCCGGGGGAGCCCACGCCGCCCAGGTGCAGGACGCGCTGCCCGTGGTCGTCGTGGAACGCGAACAGCTCCTGGTCGTCCGACTCGAACCGCTCCCAGCCGAACGGGACGTAGACGACGCCGAACTCCAGGCCCTTCGCGGCGTGCACCGTGACGACCTGGACGGCCGCGGCGTCCGTCTCGAGGCGCCGGGTGCGCTCGTCGGTGAAGACGCTCCCGACCTCGGCGATCCGGGCGCGCAACCACGCGGTGAGCGCGGCCGTGCCGAGCCCTTCGGTCACCGCGGCCTCGTGCAGGGCCTGCGTGACGTGGCGCAGGTCGGTGAGGTAGCGCTCGCCGTCGACCCGGGCCATGACCCGTGCGGTCGCACCTCCGCGGGCCGCGACCTCGGCGACCGCGGCCACGCCGCGGTCCGCGAGCAGGCGCGCCCAGGTTCGGACGGTGTCGCCGAGCTCGTCGTGGTCCGCGTCCCCGGCCGTCGCGAGCCGCTGCGCGTCCCAGCCCACGAATGGTGTGAGCGCGAGCGCGGTCGCGCGGCGGTGCAGGCCGGGCTGCTCCAGCGCGGCGAGCAGCGTGAGCCAGTCCTGGGCCGCTGCCGAGCCGAACACGCTCGACGGCCCCGACACCACCGCGGGGACGCCCAGCGCGACGAGCGCCGAGCGCACCGCCTCGGCCTGGGCGTTCGTCCGGGTGAGCACGGCGACGTCCCGCGGCTCGAGCGCCCGCCATCGGCCGGCGCCGCCCGCGTCGTCGGCCGCCGCCGCGAGCCCGTCGTCGCGCACGCGGTCCCCGCCGTCCGCGGTCCCGAGGCGGCCCGCGACGTCCGCCGCGACGTCCTGCGCGAGCAGGGTGCGCGCGTCCGGCGCCGACGGCGCCGACGATCCCCCGAGGCGGTAGGCGCGCCGCGTGACCTGCCGCAGCCGCACCGGCGCGCCGCCGGAGAAGCGCGGCTCGGGGTGGGCCGCGTCGACGGGCCGGACCACGATGCGCGGGTCGCCCAGCGCCGTCTCGCCCAGGAGCGCGTGCAGGCCCGTGAGGAGCGGGCCGTCGCTGCGCCAGCTCGTGCTGAGCGTCGCGGTGTCCGCCGCGTCCTCGACCGCGCGCAGGTACGTCACGACGTCCGCGCCGCGGAAGGCGTAGATCGCCTGCTTGGGATCGCCGATGAGCACCAGCGTGCGGCACTCCTCGGGGTGCCCGTGGAACGCCGTGCGCAGGATCTCCCACTGCTCGGGGTCGGTGTCCTGGAACTCGTCCACCATGACGACGCGGAACCGCGACCGGACCCGCCGCGCCGCCGTCGCGCCGTGCTCCGGGTCCGTCAGCGCGCGGCGCAGCAGCACGAGCAGGTCGTCGTAGTCGAGCAGGTGCATCGCCCGCTTGCGCGCCTCGACCTCGCGGCGCGCGGCGACCGCGGCCTCGTACCGCGCCGCGGCCACCGACCCCTCGGCCGCGTCCGACGGCGCGACCACCGCGCCGTGGTCGCTCACCGCCGCCCGGGCGACGTCGCGCACGTCGCGCGGCGACAGGATCGGCTCCGGCTCGTCCGCGAACCTCCGCACGTACAGGTCGTCGGTGACCTCCTCGACGAGGTCCGCGACGTCGGGCAGGAAGCTCGTCGTGAGGTCGACGTCAGCCGCCGTGCCGAGCGCCGTGAGCATCTGCTGGCAGAAGCCGTGCGTCGTCGTGATCGTCGCCGCGTCGAGCTGGGACAGCGCGACGCGCAGGCGCTCCCGGCGACGGGCGAGCTCGTCGTCGTCGACGGCGGCGAGGAACGCGACGAGGGGCTCCGGGTCGTCCGCGGGAGCGGGGCCGCGCAGCGCGCGCTCGGTCGCGACGAGGCGCTCGCGGACGCGGTCGCGCAGCTCCGACGTCGCGGCGCGGCCGAAGGTCACGAGCATGATCTCCGGCAGGGCGGCCACGCCCTCGGCGACGTACCGCGTCGTGAGGGTCGCGATCGTGTGGGTCTTGCCGGTGCCGGCGCTCGCCTCGAGCACGACCGTCCCGCTCGGCAGGTCGCCGAACGGGTCGAAGCGCCGCGGGGTCCCGCTCCTCCCCACGTGGCCCGCGTGCGGGGCGGCGCCGTCGGTCGCGGTCCGGGACGTCGCGCCGTTCACCGGGCACCTCGCAGCTCGTTCTCCAGCAGGGGCTCCCACACGCGGCGCGCGAGCGCGCCGAGGCGGGTCGGGTCGTCGGGGAAGCGGCCCAGGTCGGCCGTGGTGGCGAGCCCCGCGACGTCGGGGAGAGCCGGGTCCTGTCCCCACGCGAGGACGACGTACGGGTCCTTGCGCTCGAAGCCCTTGTTCCACGCCCAGCCCGCGCGCATCAGGGCGTCGCGCGCGTCGCTCGTGCTGCGCTCCTCGGTGTAGCGCAGCGACACCTCGGGGAGCACCGGCAGCGGCTCGCGCGCCGCCTCGTCGCGCAGCGCCACGAGGTCGGCGAGGACCCGCGTCGCCGTGTCGTGGTCCGGTGGTGTGAGCGTCGACCAGGCGACGCCCGGACCCCGGGACGAGCGGCCGATCGCGACGGCGTCCCACGGGCGCCCGGGGTCGCTCGCCGTGAGCGCGAGCGCCTGCACCCAGGCGCGCAGCCGGTGCTTGGGCCCGAGGCGGGAGTACTCGGTGCGCACGACGCGTGCGCCGTGCACGCCGGGGACGCTCCCGACGAGGGTGCGGCCGTCGGGCAGCACGGCGCGGACGTCGACCGTCTCGGCCGAGCTCAGCACGTCCTGGCTCACCGGACGGCCGGCGGCGAGGTCGGCCTCGCGCGCGGCCTCCACGGCGGTGACACGCAGCGGGCCGACGGCACGGACCACCTCCTGGAGCGCCGTGCGTCCCAGCTCGCGCGGCGGGACCTGGCCCCGGCGCCACTCGGCCTGCATCGCCCGGTTCGGGTCGACGCCGGAGAGCGCGGCCCGCAGCACGCGGTCGCCTACGCCCCAGCCGGAGAGCCCCGTGAGCGCGAGCGGGAGGCGGTCCTCGACGTCGTCCTCCTCCAGCACGAGGCCCACGTCGAGCGTGTGCTGGGCGAACCACCTCGGCGCGTTCTCCAGCAGGCGGACCAGGTCGTCGAGCTCGACGTCGGCGCGGATCCCCAGCGCCGTCGCCGGGTCTACTTCCTCCGTCCGGCCGCTCGCTGGGCCGACGGGCAGCGAGAGCGGTGCACCGACGAGGGCACCGACCGGCTCACGCTTCTCCCGTGCGCGTCGGGCGCCGGCGAGCGCGGCGTCGTCGTGGCTGAACGGCCCCGGCGCACCCAGGGCACCCGGGACGAAGTTGCGCTCGTCCACGGCCTGGAGCGGGTGCTGGACGACCACGTGCTCGCGCGGCGGGCGGCCGTCGACGGTCGTCGCCACGCGGTCGAGCGCGTCGAGCAGCTCCGCCACGGGGACCGCGGGCGGCCGGACGGCACCCGTGCGCTCGTCGGCGCCCGTGTGCACGACGACGAGGTGGCCGCCCGCCGCGGCGACGGCGTCGAGGAAGATCTGCCGGTCCTCGCTGCGCGCGTCGCGCTCGCCGATCTCGGGGTGCCGGGCGAGCAGGTCGTCGCCCGCGGGCGCGGCGGTGCGGGGGAACACGCCGTCGTCGAGCCCCAGGAGGCACACCACCCGGTGCGGCACGGAGCGCATCGGCTCGAGCGAGCACACGGTGAGCGCGCCCGTGCGGAACCCGGCGCGGGTCGGGCGACCCGCGAGACGGTCGTCGAGCAGCGCACGCACGTCCGCGAGCCGCAGCGCGACCCCGCCGTGCGCCGCGCCCGCCGCGCGGACGTCGCCCAGCACGCGGCGTGCGGCGCCGATCTGCCACGCCTCCGTGGGCGGGGCCTCGGCGAGCAGCGTGAGCGCGCGGTCGAGCGCGTCGAGCCAGTGCGCGAGCGGGTGCACCCCGTCGAGCGCGCGCAGCGTCTCCGTCAGGCGCGCGACGAGCTCCGCGAGGCGGCCCGCGAGGTCCACGTCGGTCGAGCCGACGTCGTCGAGCGGCAGCGCCGGCCCGACGAACCGCGCGTCCTCGTCGGCCATCGCCGCGCCGAGCAGGAGGCGGTCGAGCGCCGCGTCCCACGTGCCCTGCCGCACGTGCCCGTCGATCCCGAACCGCGCGCGCCGCTCGCCGTCCTCGCCCCAGTGCACGCCCGCCTCGACGGCCCACTGGCGCAGGCGGTCCACGTCGTCGTCGGAGAACCGGAACCGGCGGCGCACCGGCGCGCTCGCGGCGAGGTCGAGCACCTCCGACGCCGTGACGCGGCCGTCGGCGAGGCGCAGCAGCGTGGCGAGCAGCGCGAGCACGGGGTTGGTCGTCCCGGCGCCGCGGTCGGCGAGGCTGACCCGCAGACGCTGGCCGGGGTGCGCGTCCTCGCCGAGCTCGGGGACCGCTCCGAACGTCGCCGTGACGAGCGGGGCGAACGTCTCGACGTCGGGGCACAGCACGATGACGTCGCGCGCCTGGAGCGTCGGGTCGGCGGAGAACAGCCCGACGAGCGTCTCCCGCAGCACCTCGACCTGCCGCGCCCGGCCGTGGCACGCGAGCACCTGCACGGACCGGTCCGCCGGGTCCAGCACGTGCGCGCCGTCCGGGTCGTCGGCCCGCAGCGCGGACTGCAGCGCGCCGAGCAGGGTCGGCGGCGGGGGCGCCGCCTCGTGGTGGGTCTCACGAGCCTCGCCCGCGGCGAGCCGGAGCTGCAGCTCGACCGCGTCCCGGCCGGTGGACGCGAGGAACGGGTGCCGCGCGAACGTCGGCAGGTCCGCTCGACGCCGGACGGGCGCACCCGCGCGGTCGGCGCCCGGGTCCGCGCCGCCCCTGGCGGGGTCGCCGTCGTCGGATGCGGCGACCGTCGCCCACAGCGCTGGCGAGGGGTGCACGAGCCACAGGTGGACGTCGCGGTGCTCGGCGAGCGCGCGCAGGACCCGGAGCTCGTCCTCCGGGATCCGCGTGGGCCCGAACACCGACAGCCGCGGCGGCAGGTCGACGGCCGCCGGGTCCGCGCGCAGCGCCGTGACCGCCTCCGTGACGCGCCGCGCCGGGTCCGTCGCCGGGACGCGCTCCACCAGGCGGCGCCACAGCTCGGGCTGCCAGGCGAGGTCGTCCGGGGCGGCGGCGGTGCCCGTGACCGGGGACGCGGCCGACCACGCGAGCACGACCTCGGGCCGCTGGCGCGCGTAGTCGACCAGGAGGTCCGCGAGCCGCCGCGCGAGCGTGAGCCGACGCCCCCGGCGCACCTCGTCGCCCGGGTTGCCGACGTACCGCGCGAGCGGCGCCGCCCACGGCTCGGCGAGGTGCGCGTCGAGCACCTCGAGCACGGACCACGCGAGACGCTCGGGCCGCCACGGGTCGTCGTCGGGGTCGAGGTCGGTGAGGTCCGCGACGACCTGCTCCACGAGTCGGCGCGGCCCGCGGAAGTCGACGTTCGCGCAGATGCCCGACGTCTCGCCCGCGCCCAGGTGGTGCGACAGCCGCTGCGCGAGCCACCGCTCGACCCCTCGCGTCGGGACCGCGACGACGTCCGGCGTGAACGGGTCCTCCGGCGCCTCCGCGAGCACGGCGGCGAGCGGCGCCACGAGCGCCTCGGCACGCTCGGAGCGGTGCACGTGCAGCAAGAGGACCCCTGTCGGTGGTGGCGGACCGGTCGTCGCGCCCTGCCGGTCGGCCGAGCGCTACGAGGAATCTACGAGGTGCGTCCCACACCGTCGAACCGCCGTCCACAGGTCGCCGGGGACTACGGTGTCCGCACCGCACGTGCGCGCATGCCCCGGCGGAACCGGCACCCGAGGGAGGCCTGATGCGGCAGCGGAGGACGACGGCCGTGCTGTGCACGATCGCCGACGGCGCCGCGCCGGGCACCGTGGCGGCCGCGTGCCGCGGCGCGCTCCTGGCGCTGCGCGACCGGGTGGCACGGCTCCAGGTCGACGTGTACTCCGACGAACCGTGGCCACCGGACGCGACGGACGCGGTGCACGCCTTGGACGAGCTGCGCCGTGCACGACGCGGACGTCTCGCCCGGCGTTTCGGCTGGGAGCCCCCGATCTCGCTCGAGCTCGACCCTCGCGACGACCGCCAGCTCGACCTCGCCCTCGCCGTCGCCCCCTCCACGATCTGCGGCTCGGGCTTCGACGAGCACTGGACGCTGCTCTGGGACGTGAACGACACCGGGACGTCGGTGACCTTCCTCCTGCTGCCGGACGAGCTGGACGCGGTCCGGTCGCACGTCGCACGGTCGGGCGGGCGCCCGGAGGATGTCGTCGTGCTGGGCGACCGTCGCGGCTGACGTGCGTGGGAGCGCTTCGCGCGCTCAGCCGCGCCGTGCGACGAAGACCCACTCGCGACCCGGACGGTCGGGCGCGTCCCGGACGTCCACGACCTCGAACCCGCACGCCACGAGCGACGTCTCGACCTCGTCGCGCTCCCGGAAGCGCAGCGTCGAGTCGGAGTGGAGCGTGGTGCCGTCGGGCAGCACGGTCGTGTCGTGGAAGGACACGAAGGGGAGCGACACGTCGGTGAGGTCGGTCCACGACTCGACCGGGCCGACGTCGGGCACCTCCACGCGCGTGGTCGTCACCTCGCGGACCCACCCCTCCCAGGCCCGGCGGGCGGGGACACGGGTCTCGAGCACCAGCCATCCGCCCGGCGCGAGCACGTCGTGGACGCCCCGCAGCGTCGCGGTCCACGCGTCGTCGGTGAGGAACACCTGCGCGACGTTCGCCGTCATCGTCGCGAGGTCGACCTGGAGCGGGGGGAGCGCCGTCGCGTCGCCGTGCAGCCAGCGCACGCGCTCGGCGCCCGGCTTCGTGCGGGCGACGTCGAGCGACGCGTCCGCCGGGTCCACGCCGACCACGTCGAGCCCGCGCTGCGCCACGAGGCACGCGAACGTCCCGGTGCCGCACCCGACGTCGAGCACACGGCGCGCACCGAGCTCGTCTACGATCGCGACGTAGGCGTCGAGGTCGCTGCGGTCGGGGTCGAGCGGGTCGTAGAGAGCGGCGAGGCGGGGGTCGTCGAAGATCGCGTCGGGCACCCTCCGACGCTACGAGGGTCGGCGCAGCCGGTCCACGCCTTTGCCGAGCGCCCCGTGTCGACGATGCACCCGCTGCCCGCTGCCCACGTGGTCGTGGCCCGTCCCGACGCCGGGACGGGCCACCACCGCATGTTCGGCGGGAAGGGGTCAGGCGTTCAGCGCCTGCTCCACGTCCTCGATGACGTCGAGCGGGTCCTCGAGGCCCACGGACAGGCGCACGGTCGTCTCCGCGATCCCGACGGCGGCCCGGCCCTCGGGGCCGAGCTTGCGGTGCGTCGTGGTGGCCGGGTGGGTGACGAGCGACTTGGCGTCCCCGAGGTTGTTGGAGATGTCGACGACCTGGAGCGCGTCGAGGAACGTGAACGCGCGCTTCTTCGCCGTCTCGGGGTCGGTGCCCTCGGGGACGGCGAGGTCGAACGTCACGACCGTCCCGCCGCCGCTCTGCTGCGACTGCGCGAGCTCGCGCTGCGGGTGCGACGCGAGGAACGGGTACCGCACACGGCCGATGCCGGGGAGCTGCTCGAGCGCCTCGGCGACCTGCGCCGCGGCGGCGTTCTGCGCGGCGACGCGCGCGGGCAGCGTCTCGAGGCCCTTGAGCAGGACCCACGCGTTGAACGCCGAGAGCGAAGGCCCCGTGTTGCGGATGAACGTCTGCACGGGCCCGGTGACGTACTCCTCGGTCCCGAGGATCGCGCCGCCGAGCACGCGACCCTGGCCGTCGATGTGCTTGGTCGCCGAGTACACGACGACGTCCGCCCCGAGCTCGAGCGGCTTCTGGAGCAGCGGCGTCGCGAACACGTTGTCGAGGACGACGACCGCGCCCGCGGCGTGCGCGAGCTCGCTCACGCGCCGCGCGTCGACGATGTCCTGCATGGGGTTGGACGGCGTCTCGAAGAACACGACGTCCGCGGGCGTCGAGAGCGCCTCCTCCCACTGGGAGAGCACGTGCCCGTCGACGTAGTCCGTCCGCACGCCCCACTTGGCGAAGATCTCGTCGAAGATGACGATGCTCGACCCGAACAGCGCGCGCGCCGCGACGATCCGCGACCCGGAACCCACGAGCGCGGCGAGCGACGTGAACACCGCGGACATGCCGGACGCCGTCGCGTAGCACGCCTCGGCGCCCTCGAGCAGGCGCAGGCGCTCCTCGAACGCGTGCACGGTCGGGTTGCCGTAGCGCGAGTAGACGAACCGGTCGAGCTCGCCCTTGAACGCGGCCTCGGCGTCGGCGGCGCGGTCGTACGTGTAGCCCTGCGTGAGGAACAGCGCCTCGGACGTCTCCTGGAACTCCGTGCGGTGGTGCCCGCCGCGCACGGCGAGCGTCGCGGGGCGAGCGCTCGCGGGCAGGGGCTTACGGCCGGAGCCGCCGGGCACGCTCCCGGGCTGCGCGGCGCTCACCGGGCGGTCTCGTCGTAGGTCGTGGTGGGCAGGCCGCGGACCTTCCAGCCCTCGACGTCGCGCAGACCGGAGAAGCCCTGGGCGCCCTCGAAGCCCTCGAGCACGTTGTACGACGGCCCGAGCCCGGCGGCCGTGGCCGCGCGCGCGGCGCCGATCGAGCGCTGGCCCGAGCGGCACAGGAACACGACGGGACGCTCGTCGCCGGGGGCGAGCCCGGCCTCGACGAGCTGGTCCAGGAAGCGCGGGTTGGGCCCGGCCGGGGTCACCCACTCGTCGAACACGACGTCGCGGGCGAGGTCCGAGGCGTCGGGCACGCCGATGGTGCGCCACTCGCCCTCGGTGCGGACGTCCACGAGGACGGCGCGCTCGTCGCTCGTCAGCAGGTCCCACGCCTGCTGGGGGGTGAGGTCGCCGGCGTAGCCGACGGCGGGTCGCGCGTCGGGCGGCGCCGGCCGGGATGCCGACTGCTGCTGGGACTGGTCGCTCATGAGTCCTCCTCCATCGATCGTGGCAGTAGCACCCTGCGCCCGGCCGTCTCGCGACGGACCGGGGGGTTGCTGCGGCGTCGACGTGCCACGTCACTCGGCCGCTCCGGATGGTTGCTCGGGATCGTACGCCACCCGTCCGACGCGCGGAACGCCCGTCTCGCCGAGCGGCCCGTGGGCGGGGTGCCCGACGTCGGACGGTCGCGCTAGCGTGGCCGCGCGGCCGGGCGGGGGTCCCGGCGGGCAGGGCGACGGGCAGGGGAACCGAATGTGGACCAGCCGGCGACGGGTGCTGGGTGCGGTCGTGGTGGCGGGCGTCGTCGCCGCGGGCGCCTGGCTGTGGGTAGCGACCGGCGATGAGGAGCCGCCGCCGCGCGTGGCGAGCGTCCGTCCCGTGGAGGACGACGCCCTCGACCCGGCCGGGAGTGCGCGCATCGTCCTGGTCGAGCCGGACGTCGGCTCCCCGGCGCCGCTCTCGCCCCGGTCGGCACCCGCCGACGTGGCGACCGTGGGCGAGCCGATAGACCTCGCGGAGCTCACCGTCGGCGGCTACGAGGGGTGGTGGAGCGGCGACGGCGACGGCGCCGCCTGCGACGCGTTCGCCGTCGCCCACCCCGAGGTGGTCCTGGTGAGCACGCGGTCGGCGCAGCCGCTCGAGGCGTTCGTGAACGGTACGAGGCTCCAGGGCGTCCCGAACGGCATGCTCGGAGAGCCCGCGGAGTGGCCTGCCGACTCCGTCGTCGTGCTCGACGCCCGCACCGGCGAGGTGCTCGACGCGTTCGAGGTCGACGAGTCGGGGTGGCGCCTCGAGGTGCCCGTGGACTGTGTCCCGCCATCCGAGACGCCCTGACCACCGGTTGACACGGCGCGTCCCGCGCGCACATCCTGGGACGCAGGTCATGAGTGCCAGCGTGAAACCCCGGTTTGCTGGCCGGCAACCCTCCTCTCGCGGCGGGGTGCCCCGGGTGACGACCAGGCCGTACGCCGACCGGCGCGCGGCAAGCGCGGGGATCACCGTCCCCGGACCGCCCTCGGAGGACTGTGCCATGACTGCTCTCGCCGACGTCTCGTGTCCGACCGAGGTCTCGGAGGCCCCCGACCTCGCGGCGGTCGCCGACGCGCCCGCCCTGCTGCCCGTCGTCGGCGCGGACACGCTCGTCCCGCTCGTCGACGGCCGTAGCGTCCCCTACGCGAACCTCGACGTCGCGGCCTCGGCCCCGGCCCTGCGCTCCGTCGCGGACCGCGTGACCGAGGTGCTGCCGCTCTACGCGAGCGTGCACCGCGGCGCGGGGTACCTGTCGCAGGTCTCCACCGCGCTCTACGAGGCGTCGCGACGCACGATCGGCGCGTTCGTCGGCGCCCGCGAGGACGACGTCACGGTCGTCACGCGCAACACCACCGACTCGCTCAACCTGCTCGCGGGCTGCGTCCCGGCGAACGCGGACGGGACTCCCGGGCGCGTGCTCGTCCTCGACGTCGAGCACCACGCGAACCTGCTGCCGTGGCAGCGCGCGGGCGGTGCGACGGTCCTCGCCGGCGGCGCGTCCGTCGCGGAGACGCTGTCCGGCCTGCGCACCGAGCTCGCGCGCTTCCCGTACGCCCTGGTCGCCGTGACCGGCGCGTCGAACGTCACGGGCGAGTCGCTGCCCGTCGCGGACGTCGTGCGGATCGCGCACGACGCCGGGGCGCGCGTCGTCCTCGACGGCGCCCAGCTCGTCCCGCACCGCGGCTTCTCGCTCGCCGACTCGGACGTCGACTACGTCGCGTTCTCCGGGCACAAGACGTACGCGCCGTTCGGCGCGGGTGCGCTCGTGGGTCGTCGCGACTGGCTCGACGCGGGCACGCCGTACCTCGCCGGCGGCGGCGCGGTGCGCCAGGTCGCCGTCACGGGGACGCAGTGGCAGACGGCGCCCGCGCGCCACGAGGCCGGGTCGCCCAACGTCGTGGGTGCCGCGGCGCTCGCGGCGGCGTGCGACGCGCTCGCCGCGCTCGACCCGGCCGACCTGCACGCGCACGAGGCGGCGCTCCGCGCGGCCCTCGTCGCGGGCCTGGAGGCCGTCCCGGGCGTCCGGGTCGTGCGCGTGTGGGACGACGCCGTCGACCCGGTCGGCGTCGTGACGTTCGCCGTCGAGGGCCACGACCCGGGCCTCGTCGCCGCCTACCTCTCGGCCGAGCACGGCATCGGGGTGCGCGACGGCCGGTTCTGCGCGCACCCGCTGCTCGCGCGCCTCGGCTACGACGCGGGCGCGATCCGCGCCTCGGTGGGCGTCGGGACGACGGGGGCGGACGTCGTCCGGCTCGTCGAGGCCGTGCGGTCGTACGTGGAGCAGGGCCCCGCGACGCGCTACGAGGTCGTCGACGGCTGCTGGGCCGTGGCCGACGACCCGCGCCCGGTGCCCGTGGGCTCGGGTCTCGAAGGCCTCTTCGCGACCGCCGCGGCGGGCTTCCTCGCCGACGCCGCGGGGTGCGGCCCCGCCGTCTGACCCGGCGCCGGCGGGACCGCCGGGACCGCCGTTCACCGAGCCGTCGACGAGCGTTGTCCACGACGTCGACGAACCCTCTTGGCGGCGTCGTCCGCGTGTGCTCTGATATGCGCTGTGCTGCACGACGTCGTCCTCTCGGGGCACGGTTTCCGCCTGGAACCGCTGGCCCTGGAGCACGCTGAGACACTGGCCGGCCTCGTCGACGAGGCGATGTGGTCAGGCATGAGCATCCCCATGCCCTTCGGGGTCGCGGGGATGGCCGAGCTGGTGGCCGCGACACGCGCCGCGCCCGACCTGACGGGCTTCGTCGTGCGCGCCGCCGGACTCGACGGCGCCCCCGGTGACGTCCTCGGCAGCACGGCGTTCCGCGACCTGTCGCTCGTCGACCGCCGGGTCGAGGTCGGCCGGACGTTCTACGCCCGCTCCACGTGGGGGAGCCTCGTCAACCCCGTGACCAAGTGGCTGCTGCTGCGGCACGCCTTCGAGACGTGGGACGTGCACCGCGTCGGGTTCCGCGTCGACACGCGCAACACGCGCTCGCTCGGGGCCATGCGCCGGCTCGGGGCGTACGAGGAGGGCGTCATGCGCGGCCACCGCACCGCCCCCGACGGGACGCGCGCCGACTCCGTGATGTTCTCGATCCTCGCGCCCGAGTGGCCCACCGTCGAGGTCGGACTGCTGGAGCGGATCAACGCCCCGCGCGTCGTGCCCGTGCTGGCGCAACCGCTGCCGCGGGTGGACCTGCCGCTCGCGGCGTCGTGATCGGGCGGTCCGCGAGCAGACCCCGAGAACGCCGCGAGGGCCCCGCCGCAGCGGAGCCCTCGCGAGCAGATCAGGGGCGGTGACTAGCGGTCGAACGCGTCCTTGACGTCGTCGCCCGCCTGCTTCACGTCGGCCTTGGCCTGGTCCTTCTTGCCCTCGGCCTCGAGCCGCTCGTTGTCCGTGAGCTTGCCCGCGCCTTCCTTGAGCTTGCCACCCGCCTCCTCGGCGGCGTGCTTGGCCTTGTCTCCGAGTCCCATGAGTGCTCCTCTCGTCGGTACGTGCTCGACCGTAGGCACGTGCCGGGTCACTCGCACGCGGTCGGGCACCCGGCGTGTGGTGGGATGTGCGGGTGCAGCACGACACCACTCTCGAAGGCTTCGGCGTCCGCCTCGTCCCGCTCGACGAGAGCCACGCCCCCGCGCTCGGCGCGCTCGTCGACGACGGCATCTGGGCCGGCATGTCGAGCCGCGTGCCCGCTGGGACCGACGCGATGAGCGGCTACGTCCGCGACGCCGTCGCCGCCCCCGGTCGGCTCGCGTTCGCCGTCGTCGGCGCGGGGTCCGGTGACGCGTCCGACGGCGCGGAGGTCGTCCGCGGCTCGACGTCGCTCTACGAGTGGGTGCCGTCGCAGGGCAGGGTCGAGCTGGGCTCGACGTTCTACGCGCGCGAGTGGTGGGGCGGCGTGACGAACCCGGCGTGCAAGTACCTGCTGCTGCGGCACGCGTTCGAGGACCTCGGCGTCGCGCGCGTCGCGTTGCGGGCGGACGCCCGCAACAGCCGCTCCATCGGCGCGATCCGGCGCCTGGGTGCCGTGCCCGAGGGCGTGCTGCGCAGCCACCGCGTCGCACCCGACGGGTCGCGCCAGGACACCGCCTACTTCTCGATCCTGCTCGACGAGTGGGCGACCGTCCGCGACGGCCTGCTCGCGCGCCTCGACGCGCTCGTGGGCTCCGCGCCGACGGAGACTGTGGACAACGGTTCGGGGAGGCCCGTGCGCCGCTAGCGTGCGACACGCCCCGAGCGTCGAGGGCGTCGACGAAGGGGCCGCACGCCATGCACCACGAACCGCCCGACCTCGGTGCCGTCGCGTGGATCACGATGCTGCTCCCCGTCGCGAGCCCGTACTGGGCCGCACCCGTTCTCGGGTCGCTGTTCGCGGCCGCCGTCGACGTCACGTCGGTGTGCGCCGCGCTGGGGCGCGACGTGCGTGACCACGCCCGGGCCGTCCGGCAGGCGCGCCGATCGGCCCGGGCGGCGACGCGACTCGTCAGGAGCGAGGCGTGACCCGACCCGCGAGGTGCAACCGGCCCTTGCCGTCCCACGCCTGGTAGACGACGCCCGTCGTCGGGTCGCCCGCGCCGTCGGGCTCGGCCGGGGCGACCTGTCCGACGGCGTCCCGCACCGCGGCAGGAACGTCGCCCGCGGGGCGCAGCGCCACGTCGACCGTGCTCGGCAGCAGGACCGGCTTTGCGAACGTGACGGTCCAGTCGTACGTGTCGCCACGGCGTGGCCCCGCCTCGGCGAGCGCCCGCGCGGCGGTGTACATCCCGTGCGCGATGGCGCGCGGGAACCCGAACGCCTTGGCGCCGAGCCCCGACGTGTGGATGGGGTTCCGGTCGCCGGAGACGGCCGCGTACGCGCGACCGGACCCCGCGCCGAGCGACCAGCGCGCCGTCGGGAGCGGGGGGACGAACGCCTCGGTGCCCGACGCCGCGGTGGCGTCCTCGTCCACCGGGCCGCCCGGGAGCGTGACGCCCTTCGCGAGGTACGTCGAGACGCCCCGGTAGGCGAGCGTCGTCGCTGACAGCCCGCTCCCGGACGCGCGCTCCTCGTCGGTGCGCTCGACGGCGACCTCCGTGACCAGGTCCACCTGGACCCCGCGCCGGTGCGGACGCAGCCGCTCTGCCCAGGCGCGCACCTCGAGCGTGTCCCCGAGCCGCACCGGACGCAGCACGGACACCGAGTTCGCGAGGTGCACCATGCCGAGCAGCGGCAGCGGGAAGTCGGTCCGGACCATGACGGCCGTCGCGAGGGGGAAGCCGAGCACGTGCAGGTACCCGGCGGGCAGGACCTCCGACGGGGCCTCGCCCACGAGCCGCGCGTACCGTGCGAGGTGCGCGGCGCTGCCCATGTGGCCGGGCGCGGCGGCGTCGCCCGTCGGCACGCCCGCGACGCGGTACGTGACCTCGGGCAGCTCCAGGTCACGACGCCCGCCGCCCGCGGGGAGGCGGTGCGCCGCCGCGATCCGGCCCGACGCCGCGAGCCCGCGCACGTACAGGCCGCCGAGCCCGGGGATCGTGGGCAGGGTCTCGACGCGCGCGGGCGCGACGCGCGCCGGGCCGGCCGCGGTGCCGTCGGGCGCCGTCACCGGCCCACCACGTTCTGCCCGCACACGCGCAGCACCTGCCCGTTCACGCCCGCGGCCGCGGGCGACGCGAGGAACGCGATCGCCTCGGCCACGTCCACGGGCTGGCCGCCCTGCTGGAGCGACGCGACCCGGCGCGCGACCTCGCGCTGGACGAACGGGATCGACGCCGTCATGTCCGTCTCGATGAACCCCGGCGCGACGGCGTTCGCCGTCCCGCCCGGACCGCCCGGCGCCGCGAGCCGGCGCGCGAACGCGCGCGTGTGCCCGATGACGCCGGCCTTCGAGAACGCGTAGTTCGCCTGGCCGCGGTTGCCCGCGATGCCGCTCGTCGACGCGAGCGACACGATGCGCGGCGCGGAGGAGAACCCGTTCGCGCCGAGCAGGTACTCGGTGATCCGGAGCTGCGCGGCGAGGTTCACCGCGACCACCGCGTCCCACTTGTCCGCGGACATGTTGGCGAGCAGCTTGTCGCGCAGGATTCCCGCGTTGTGCACCAGGATGTCGAGCCCGCCGTGCCGCGCGCGGGCGTGCTCGAGGATGCGCGCGCCCGCGTCGTCGGCGGTCACGTCGAGCTGGAGCGCCGTGCCCTTGATCTCGTTCGCGACCTTCGCGAGCGCCTCGCCCGCCGCGGGCACGTCCACCACGACGACCTTCGCGCCGTCGCGCGCGAGCGTCCGCGCGACCTGCGCCCCGATCCCGCGCGCCGCGCCCGTGACGACTGCGACCTTGCCGGCGAGCGGCTGGTCGGACACGCCGGCGTGGATGCTCGGGTCGGCTCCGGCGGCCGTCTCACCGGCCGAGGTGGAACCCTGGTCTGCCGAGGGTGAGCCCTGGTCGGTCGGTGCGCCGGCGTCGACCTGGAGGAGCTGGCCGTCGACGAACGCGGACCTGGCGGACAGGAAGAAGCGGAGGGTCGCGAGGACGCTCGGGCTGTCGACCGGGGCGTCGTCGGTCACCTGGATGCCGTTGCCGGTCGCGCCGTAGCGGAGCTCCTTGGCGACGGAGCGCAGGAACCCGTCGACACCCTCGCGGGCGGCGGCGAGCTCGGGGGAGTCGCTCTCGGCGGGGGCGCGCGAGATCGTCACGACGCGGCCGTTCGGCGCGAGCCGCCGGAGCGTCGCGGAGAGCGCCATGACGGGCGCGGACGCGTCCTCCGGACGCTCGATCCCGCTGAGCACGACGACGACCGCGCCCCAGCGGGTCGTGTCGTCCGGGGTCTGGCGGACGTCGAGGTCCCAGGCGAGCAGGGCCTCGGCGACGCGGTCGGCGTCGTCGCGCACCCCCGGCGTGCCGCCGAGCACGAGCACGGGCCCGACGGTGAGGGGGTCGCCCGCACGGAAGCGGCGCAGGACCGCGGGGCGCGGGAGGCCGAGCTTCTTGGCGAGCGTCTTCGTGAAGCCGGAGTTGACGGCCTGGACGTAGGAGTCGGTCACGGTGGTTCCTCTCGGGTCGTCGGGCCGTCAGGCGGGGGCGTCGGTCGCGGGGACGGACTCGAGGATCGCGGCGACGCCGAGGCCTCCCGCGGCGCACACGGAGATGAGCGCCCGCGCCGGGGCGCCGGTCTCGGCGGTCTTCGCGGCGAGGAGCTTGGCCGCCGTCGCGACGATGCGGCCGCCGGTCGCGGCGAACGGGTGGCCCGCGGCGAGCGAGGACCCGTTGACGTTGAGGCGCGAGCGGTCGATCGACCCGAGCGCGCCGTCGAGACCGAGCTCGGTGCGGCAGTACTCGTCGTCCTCCCAGGCCTTGAGCGTCGTGAGGACCGTGGAGGCGAACGCCTCGTGGATCTCGTAGAGGTCGAAGTCGGCGAGCGCGAGGCCGTTGCGCGCGAGCAGGCGCGGGACGGCGTGGGCCGGCGCCATGAGCAGGCCCTCGTGACCGTGCACGAAGTCGACGGCCGCGGTCTCGGCGTCGACGACGCGCGCGAGCAGCGGGAGGTCACGCTCGCGCGCCCACTCGGCCGAGGCGAGGAGGACAGTCGAGGCGCCGTCGGTGAGCGGGGTCGAGTTGCCCGCCGTCATGGTCGGCTCGGCGCCGTCGGCGCTGCCCGCGAGGCGCTTGCCGTACACCGGCTTGAGCGCGGCGAGCTTCTCGAGCGACGAGTCCGTACGGAGGTTGTCGTCGCGCACGAGCCCGCGGAACGGGGTGACGAGGTCGTCGAAGAAGCCGGCGTCCCACGCGGCCGCGAGGTGCTCGTGGCTCGCGAGCGCGAGCTCGTCCTGCGCCTCGCGGGAGATGCCCCAGCGCGCCGTCGTGATCGCCTGGTGCTCACCCATGGACAGGCCGGTGCGCGGCTCGTCGGTCGCGGGGGTCAGGGGGGCGAGGTCGGAGGGGCGCACCTTGGTGAACGCCTTGACGCGCTGGCCGAACGTCTTGGCGTGGCTCGCCTCGAGCAGCGCCCGGCGCAGGCCCTCGCTCACGGCGATCGGCGCGTCGGACACGGTGTCGGAGCCGCCGGCGACGCCCGACTCGACCTGGCCGAGGCGGATCTTGTTCGCGACGGTGATCGTCGCCTCGAGCCCGGTCGCGCACGCCTGCTGGAGGTCGTATGCGGGGGTCTCGGGGGAGAGGGACGAGCCGAGCACCGACTCGCGGACGAGGTTGAAGTCGCGCGAGTGCTTGAGCACCGCGCCACCGACGACCTCGCCGAGCCGCTCTCCCTGGAGGCCGAAGCGCGCGACGAGGCCCTCGAGCGCAGCCGTGAACATCTCCTGGTTGCTCGCCGAGGAGTACTTCTTGCCCGCGCGGGCGAACGGGATGCGGTTCCCGCCCACGACCCACGCGTCGCGGGGGGCGCCGGGGGTGCTGGTTGTCGGAGCCTGCTCGGGGGCCCTCTCGGAGGACTGCTCGGGGGTCTGGCGGGGGCTGGTGCGGTTGGCCACTGTGCCTCACTTCCTGTCCGTGCTCGCTGCGCTGCGTCGGTCCCGGCCCGGGGAGGGAGCCCCTGCGCGAGTTCGACGGCGATGTCGCAGTCGATGCCGCGCGGAGGCGAGGGAGAGGGCCGGCTGGTGTCCAATACCAAGAGTACCTGATACTCTCGGTTTCGTGAGTCGGGTCACAGGGCCGTGCCCTGCCCCGACACGGTGCCGGAGGACCAGGCACCGACGACATCGAGGTCGGGCGCAACGGAGGGCGACGTGAACACAGGTGCCGACGCGCGAGCGGCCACCCGAGGACGGGTGCAGCCGGGCGCGGCGGTGGACGGCCGGTCGACCCGCTGGGACGAGCACCGGGCGGCACGCCGCGCGGAGCTCATCCGGGCGGCGAGCAAGGCCGTGCACCGCGGAGGTCCCGGGGTCTCCATGGACGAGATCGCGGCGGCGTCGGGGACGTCGAAGTCGATCATCTACCGCTACTTCGACGACAAGACCGGCCTCCAGGTCGCGCTCGGCTCCGCCGTCGTGGGGCAGATGCACGACGCGCTGACCCAGGCGGCCGAGTCGGCCGAGACGCCCAAGCGCGCGCTGCGCGCGATGGTCGGCGTCTACCTCGAGATGATCGAGAGCTCGCCCAACGTCTACTACTTCGTCACCCGGACGAGCGCCGTCGCGGGGACGGAGGAGCCCGCCGCGCAACTCGCCGCGAGCGGCATCACCAACGGGGCCGCCGGCGCGAGCCGCGCGCCCCTCGCGGCGTTCCTCGACTCGGTGATCGAGCTCGTCGCCGAGCCGTTCGCGCGCGTCACCGACGTCTCGCCCGCCGACGCCGCGGCGTGGGCCGCGGGTGCCGTCGGGTTCGTGCGCGGCGCCGGCGAGTGGTGGCTCGGCCATCGCGACCGGCCCGACGTCCCCGACCGTGAGCAGCTCACCGAGCGCGTCGCCGCCTGGCTCTGGGCCGGGCCCGTCGGCGTCCTCTCCCACAACCCGGGTACCCCCCGCTCCCACGACGAACGGCCCACGGCGCCCGCGACCCGTCGCGACGGCGTCCACCGCCCCGTCACCGACCGCCCTGAGCACCCGGCGACCGCCTCAGACCTCAAGGAGATCCCATGACCGCCACGTCCGACCGTCCCGCCCTCGTCCAGCGCGCGTCGACCACGGGTGACGCGAGCACGACGCCGCAGGGCGACGCCCGCGTCGACGTCGCCTCCCTCGAGAAGCTCCTGCTCGGCCGGTGGGCCGACCTGCGCGCGACGGCGCGCGCCACCGCGGGCGAGGAGGCGTTCCAGCGCATCGAGGGCCTGACCCTGCGCGAGCACCGCGAGCGCGTGCTGGAGCAGATGCGCCTGCTCGTCGGCAAGGGGCAGGTCTGGCGCGGGTATCCCGAGCGCCTCGGCGGCGCCGACGACGCGGGCGGCAACCTCGCCGGCTTCGAGGAGCTGGTCGCGGCCGACCCGTCGCTCCAGATCAAGGCGGGCGTCCAGTGGGGCCTGTTCGGTGCGGCGATCCTGCACCTCGGCACCCCCGAGCAGCAGGACCGCCTCCTCCCGGGCGCGATGGACCTCTCCGTGCCCGGCGCGTTCGCGATGACGGAGATCGGCCACGGGTCCGACGTCGCGAGCATCGCGACCACGGCGACCTACGACCCGGAGACCGAGGAGTTCGTCATCCACACCCCGTTCCGCGGGGCCTGGAAGGACTACCTCGGGAACGCGGGCGTGCACGGCGTGGCCGCGGTCGTGTTCGCGCAGCTGATCACGCAGAACGTCAACCACGGCGTGCACGCGTTCTACGTGCCGATCCGCGACACCGCGGGCGAGCGCGACGAGCTCGGGCGCCTGCCGTTCCTGCCCGGCGTGGGCGGTGAGGACGACGGGCAGAAGGGCGGGCTCAACGGCATCGACAACGGCCGCCTGCACTTCGACCACGTGCGGGTCCCGCGCGCGGACCTGCTCGCCCGCTACGGCTCGGTCGATGCGGACGGCACGTACTCGAGCCCGATCGAGAGCCCGGGACGCCGGTTCTTCACGATGCTCGGCTCGCTCGTCCAGGGGCGCGTGTCGCTCGACGGCGCCGCGGTCACCGCGTCGAAGCTCGGCCTCGCCATCGCCGTGCGGTACGCGAACGAGCGCCGTCAGTTCACGGGCGCGAGCGCGACCGAGGAGGTCGTGCTCCTCGACTACGGCACGCACAAGAGGCGCCTGATCGTGCCGATCGCCGAGACGTACGCCGCGCACTTCGCGCACGACCGCCTGCTCGACCTGTTCCACTCCGTGTTCTCGGGCGAGGAGGACACCCCGGAGCAGCGCGAGGACCTCGAGACGACGGCCGCCGCGCTCAAGGCCACCAGCACGCGGTTCGCGCTCGACGTGCTCCAGGAGACGCGCGAGGCGTGCGGCGGCGCGGGGTTCCTCACGGCCAACCGCATCACGAGCCTGCGCGCGGACCTCGACGTCTACGCGACGTTCGAGGGCGACAACACGGTCCTGCTCCAGCTCGTCGCCAAGCGCCTGCTCGCCGACTACGGCAAGCAGTTCAAGGGCATCACCCCGGGCCAGATGGCGCGCGTCGTCGTCGAGCGCGCGGGCGACATGGCCCTGCACCGCACGCCGCTCAAGCGCGCGGCGCAAGCGCTCGCCGACGTCGGGGACCCGCGCCGCGCCGCCGGCCACCTGCGCGACCCCGAGACGCAGCGCGCGCTGCTCACCGACCGGGTCGAGACGATGGTCGCCGACGTCGCGCAGGCCCTGCGCCCCGCGCAGAAGGCCGACCCCGAGACGGCGACGAACCTGTTCAACGCCCACCAGGTCGAGCTCGTCGAGGCCGCCCGCGCCCACGCGGAGCTGCTGCGCTGGGAGGCCTTCACGCAGGCGCTCGAGACGATCGAGGACGCGGGCACGCGCGAGGTCCTCACGACGGTCCGCGACCTGTTCGGCCTGAGCCTCGTCGAGCGCCACCTCGCGTGGTACCTGCTCAACGGCCGCCTCTCGGCGCAGCGCGCCCGGACGGTCACGAGCTACCTGGACCGCCTCATCGACCGGCTGCGCCCCCACGCGCAGGACCTCGTCGACGCGTGGGGCTACGGCCCCGAGCACCTGCGCGCGACGATCGCGACCGGCATCGAGAAGGAGCGCCAGGACGAGGCGCGCGACTACTACCGGCGCCTGCGCGCGAGCGGCGACGAGCCGCGGAGCGAGAAGTCGCTGCGCAAGGCCGCGAAGGGCGGCCCGCAGGCCCGCTGACCGGCCCGACCCCGAACGTCCTCGGCACAGCAGCGGAGCGGTACCGCCGCCGAGGTCAGGCCCGGGCGGCACGACGTCCACCAGCCGTCGTGCCGCCCGGGCCGTTGCCGTCCGGCCCCGATCCCGCCGAACACGACCTTGCTGTCGTTCTGAGGGCCATGACGACAGCAACCTCGTGCTCGACCGCGCGCGACGTCGTGCTCGGCGCGGCACGGGCGCTGCCGGTCAGGTCGGGTTGCAGCGTGCCGACATCGTGGCGAGCAGCCCGACGTCGGGCCGCCAGGGCTCGAGGTTCCACGTCGCCTTGTCCGGGGCGCCGACGGCGTGGCACACGAGCTGGTCGTGCATCGTCGGGGTGTCGACCTCCGGCTCGGCGGCGACGAGCTGCGCCCACACGAGCTCCTGGCCCGCCTGCCCTGCGGCGCGCGCCCACGCGGTCGGGTCGACGGCGAGCGACCGCCCGCCCTCGCGCTCGCCCCAGTCGGTGCCCCGCAGCGCCTGCGTGCCGAGCGGGGCGACGACGTCCCACGCCGCGGTGGGGCCGGCGCCCTCCGTCTCCGTCCCGACCGACGAGGTGCCCGACGACGTCCCGGCCGCGGGCAGGAGCGTCACCTCCGCGTGGCGCGCGTCGACGAGCACGACCCGCACGCCCGGAGTTCCGGGCGAGGGCTCCTCCGTGCTGGCGCCCTCGTCGCCTGCCGCGTCGCCCAGGGCCGTGCCGTCACCGGGCCGTGCCCCGTGCGGACCGACGACGCGCGGTGCGCCGAACCCGCCGACGGGCGTGCCGCCGTCGTCCAGGACGGTCAGGGAGCCGTCGACGTGGCGCACGAGCGAGCCGTCCTCGACGGAGACCAGGGCCGGGGCGTCGGCGAGCACGAGCGCGACGTCCGACGCTCCCTCGTCGCCTGCCGCGACGGCCACGGCCGGAGCACTCTCGCCCGAGGCGGTCGACGCGAGCGGAGGCGCCGCGATCTCGACGGTCACCGGTCCCGCGGGCAGGCTCACGGCGTCGGGCTCCGCGGTGCTGTCGCCACGTGATCCCGCGGTACCGGCGTCACCGGGATCCTCGGACGCGTCGTCCGTGCGCGTGGTCGTGACCGCGTCGGGGTCGGCCGTGGAGGCTCCGCCGTCGGGCGTGCACCCAGCGAGGGCGAGCGGTACCAGGAGACCGACGGCGAGCGCGCTCAGTGCCGTCGTCCGCGGACGTCGTCGCGGACCGGTCCCGACGGGCCGGGTCACGACGACACGGGGAGCAGGCCGGCCCAGCGGCGGCCGAGGTCGACGAGCCCCACGCGCGGGAGCGCGTCGACCTCGTCGGGCGTGAACCAGCCGACGTCGTCGGTCGACTCGTCCTCCTCGACGCGCAGCTCGCCGCCCACCACGTGGGCGCTGTAGACGATCCGGATGGCGTGCAGCGCGCGGTCGCGGTCCTCCACCCGCAGGCGGTCGGCCGCGGCGACGACGATGCTGTCCACGCCGAGCAGGCCGTCGAGCTCGACGTCGTAGCCGGTCTCCTCAGCCACCTCGCGCACGGCCGCCGCCTCGGGGTGCTCGCCGGGGTCGATGCCGCCGCCGGGGAGTGTCCAGCCGCCGTGGTCCCCCTCGCTCCAGTGGGGGAGGAGCATCCTCCCGTCCTCACGGACGATCACGGCGTAGGCGGCGACGCGGATCTGCATGGACCCATCATGCGCGACGGCCGTCGTCGCCCTGGGGTTGGCCCCAGCACTCCTTGCACAAGCAATCGCCATCGAATACTCTGAACAAAGTATTCGGAGGTGAGCGATGTCCCGTCGTCCTGTGTCCAACCCGCTCGCGCTCGCCGTGCTCGCGAGCCTGGCCGAGCGACCCATGTACCCGTACGAGATCACGACGACCCTGCGCGAGCGGGGCAAGGACGACAGCATCCGGCTCAACTTCGGCTCGCTGTACTCCGTCATCAAGTCGCTCGAGAAGCACGGCTTCATCACGCCGTCGCACTCGGAGCGCGAGGGCAACCGCCCCGAGCGCGTCGTCTACGAGATCACGGAGGCCGGCAAGGTCGAGGCTGCCGCGTGGCTGCGCGAGCTGCTCGCCGTGCCGTCCAAGGAGTACCCGGACGTCGAGGCGGGGCTGTCGCTCATCGCCATGCTCTCGCCCGAGGAGGTCGCGGCGCTCCTGTGCGCGCGCCTCGCGTCGCTCGACGCCGAGATCCGCACGCGCGACGCCGGGCTCACCGGCGCTGCCGCGGCCGGTCTGCCGGAGATCTTCCTCGTCGAGGCCGACTATCGGCTGGCCATGCTGCGCGCGGAGCGCGCCTGGATCGACCGGTTCGCCGCACGCCTGGAGGCGGGCGAGGTCGGCGGCCAGGACGGCTGGGCCGAGATGGCACGCCTGCGCGCCGCGGGCGCGTCGCCCGAGGAGATCGAGGAGGTCGTGCGCCGCCACCTGCCCGCCGACCCCACCCCCTGAGACCACCGGCGCCGCTCGACCGAGCACGCGCCGGACGGAGAAAGAGTGGTGGCCCGGATGCGCCAACATCCGGGCCACCGAGCCCGAGTCGTCCCGCCGGAACCGACAGAACTGCTGCGTCAACAGTCACCCAGGGCCCTCCCATGCTAGCCGCGCGGGAGGGGCCACCCCCGGCGAGACGGCTCCCGACACAAGGAGCCTCATCGTGCCTTCCAGCACCCGTGCGCAGGAGACGGCGATCGACGCCGTCGACCTGCGCAAGACCTACCCGGGCGGCCGCGGCCGGCCGCCCGTGCACGCGCTCGACGGCCTGTCGTTCGCCGTGCCCGCGGGCACCGTGTTCGCGCTGCTCGGCCCCAACGGGGCGGGCAAGTCGACGACCGCCAAGATCCTCACGACGCTCAGCCGCGCCGAGTCCGGCACGGCGACCGTCGCGGGGATCGACGTCGCACGCCACCCCGAGCGCGTGCGGCGCGCGATCGGGTACGTCGCGCAGAAGCCCGTGACCGACCCGATGGACACCGGTCGCGAGAACCTCGTCCTCGCGGGCCGGCTCCAGGGCCTCGGCGCGCGCGACTCCCGCGCCCGGGCGACCGAGCTCCTCGAGCGGTTCTCCCTCACGGACGCGGCCGACCGCCTCGTGAAGACGTACAGCGGCGGCATGGCGCGCAAGCTCGACGTCGCGATGGGGATCGTGCACCGCCCGCGGGTCCTGTTCCTCGACGAGCCGACGACCGGGCTCGACCCCGAGGCGCGCGCCGAGATGTGGGCCGAGATCGAGCGCATGACGGCGCGCGAGAGCATGACGATCCTCCTCACCACGCACTACCTGGAGGAGGCCGACCGCCTCGCCGCGAACCTCGCGATCGTCGACCACGGCCGCGTCGCGGTCGCGGGGACACCCGACGCGCTGAAGGACGAGCTGCGCGGCGACGGGATCGTCGTCGAGCTCGCGGCCCCGACCGTCGCGGCGTCCGGGCTGCCCGACGGCGGTGCCGCCCTCGCAGCCCGCGTCACCGCCGCGGTCGGCGCGTGCGCGGGAGTCCGCGACGTGCACGTCGAGGGCAGGACCCTGCGGGCCCGCGCCGACTCGGGCGCCGTCGCGCTGCCCGCCGTCCTCACCGCGCTCGACGCCGCGGGCCTCCCCGTCGCGTCCGCGACGCTCGCCCGCCCCAGCCTCGACGACGTGTACCTGCGGCACACGGGCCGCACGTTCGCGGCCGCGCAGTCCTCCGCGGACGCTACGGTCGGGGGCGGCTCGGGCGCAGATGCCGGCGCGACCGTCGAGGGGGTGGCGGCATGACGACCGTCGTGCACACCGGGCTGCTCACCGCCCGGGCGCTGCGCCAGGGCGCGCGCATCCCCGTGTTCATGGTCATGAACCTCGTGCAGCCCATGATCTGGCTGCTGCTGTTCGGCCAGCTCTTCCGGTCGGTCGTGGAGATCCCCGGGTTCTCCACGGGCGGGACGTACCTCGAGTTCATCACGCCGGGTGTCGTCATGATGACGGCGATGTTCGGCGCCGCCTGGGCCGGGACGTCGTACGTGCAGGACATGGACCGGGGCGTCATGGACCGCTTCCTCACGTCGCCGGCGTCGCGCGGCGCGCTCATGGCGTCGACGATGATCTACCAGGCCGTCATCGCGGTGGGGCAGGCGCTCGTCGTGCTCGCGGTCGCGTGGCTCTGCGGGGCGCGGTTCGGCAGCACGCCCGGCGAGACGACGCTCGGCGTCCTGGCCCTGCTGCTCGCGGTCGTGCTGCTCACGGCCCTGTTCTCGGCGCTGAGCAACGCCATGGCCCTGCTCACCGGCCAGCAGGAGGCGCTCATCGGCATCTCGCAGCTCATCACGCTGCCGCTCATGTTCCTGTCCTCGGCCGTGATGGACACGAGCCTGTCCGCCGACTGGGTCGCCGACGTCGCGCGGTACAACCCGTTCGACTGGGCCGTCGTCGCCGGGCGCGAGGCGCTCGCCGCGTCCCCCGACTGGGGCGTCGTGTGGGGACGGCTCGGGCTGCTGGCGCTCGCGGCGGTCGTCATGGGCTGGCTCGCGACGCAGGCCTTCCGCACCCGCCAGCGCTCGGCCTGACGCCGCGCGCGACGTCCGCCCGAGGCCCACGGCCGCGGGCGGACGTCGTCGCTCAGCGGGACCGGGCGTCGCTGTCGGAGTCGTCCTCGACCTCGTCCTCGAGGCGGGAGACGTCGGAGAAGGCGATCTGGCGGTGCCGCACCGAGCGGTTGTACAGCCACGTGACGAACGAGAGCAGGACCCCCAGGCCGACGAGCGCGCCCGCGATGACGTACTGCTCCTGCTGCTCGGCGCTGCGCGCCCACGGTCCGGCGAGGTACGCGCACGTGAGCGCCCCGAGGACGGCGAGCCACGTGCGCGTGCGGAAGTGCTGGTGGTCCACGTGGTCGCGGCGCAGCACGAGGAGCGCGACGTTGACGATCGTGAAGACGACGAGCAGGAGCAGCGACGTCGTGCCGCCGAGCAGCGCGATCGCGTTGGTGCCCGACTCGGTCCCCGACTGCCGCACGACGTACACGATGAGCGCGAACGCGATGGCCGTCGTCACGAGGATCGACACCCACGGCGTCCGCCGGAACGGGTGCACCTGGCCGAACGCGCGCGGCAGCACGCCCTGGTTGGACATGCCGTAGAGCAGACGGGACGCCATGAGCATGTTGATGAGCGCCGAGTTCGCGACGGCGAACATGCCGATGAACGGGAAGATCGTGTCGAACGGCAGGTTCGGCGCCCCCGTCGCCACGACCTGCGTGAGCGCCGATCCCTTCGAGTCGTCCACGAGGTCGCCGACGGGTACGAGCGCGACGGCCGTGATCGCGACGAGCACGTAGATCGCGCCCGTGATCGACAGCCCGGTGAGCATCATGCGCGGGAAGTCGCGCACGGGGTTCTTGCACTCCTCGGCCATGTTCACCGAGTCCTCGAACCCGACCATGGCGAAGAACGCGAGCGTCGTCGCCGCCGTCACGGCGAGGAACACGCTCTTGTCGTCCGCGCTCTCGAACACGACGACCCGGGAGAAGTCGGCACGGCCCTGCGTCGTCGCCCACAGCCCGACGAAGATCACGAGCAGCAGGCCGGACAGCTCGACGAGCGACAGCACGACGTTCGCCCGGACGCTCTCGCCGACGCCGCGGAAGTTGACGAGCGCGACGAGGGCCATGAAGCCGAGGGCGATGAGGAGCCTGCCGTCGCCGCCCGTCGGGAGCTCGAGCCCGAACCCGTCGGAGACGAACCCCGCGAACGCGTTGGACGCCGTCGACGCCGACGTGATGCCCGAGCTCATGACCATGAACGCGACCACGAACGTCAGCAGGTGGATGCCGAACGCCTTGTGCGTGTAGAGCGCCGCGCCGGCGGCGCTCGGGTACTTGGTGACGAGCTCGAGGTAGGAGAACGCGGTGATCGTCGCGACCACGAACGCGAGCAGGAACGGCAGCCACGCCGCCCCGCCGACCTCGCCCGCGACCTGGCCCGTGAGCGCGTACACGCCCGTGCCGAGGATGTCCCCGACGATGAACAGGAGCAGGAGCTTGGGCCCCATGACGCGCTTGAGCTCCGGCTGCTGCCGTTCCTCCGTGCGACCCGCGGTCTGGCTCATGAGAGGCTCCCTCGCGTCTCGACGTCCCGAACCTCCATGGAACCCCCGGCCGCGGTCTCCTGTCAGCGCGAACGAGCGCGTGTCGCCCCCGGGCTGCCGAACCCGGCCCTGTCGCCGGGAACCTCGCCGAGCCCGGGGTTGTCGCCGGGTTCGGCCATGTGGGGCGCGACGACCCCGGGTTCGGCGCGTGTCGGGCGTGCGGCACGCGGTCGTCGGCGCAGGACGCCCGTCGTCGTCGCGACCCCCAGCAGCAGGACGACGCCGCCCACGAGCTCTGCCGCGTTCGGCACCTCGTCGAGCACGACCCACGCGGCGAGCATCCCGACGGGCGGCACGAGCATCGTGAACGGCACCACCGCCGACGCCGGGTGCCGGGCGAGCAGCGTGTTCCAGATCCCGTAGCCCACGAGGCTCGCGAGCCAGGCGGTGTACAGGGTCGACAGGACGGGGGCGAGCGTGAGGTGCGTGAGCGCGTGCCCGACGGCGGCCGGCCCGTCCAGCGCGAGGGACAGCCCGAGCATGGGGACGGGCACGACGAGCGCCGACCACACCGTCATCGACAGCCCGTCGAGCCCGGGCCGCGAGGGAGAGCCGTGGTGCGCCGAGGGAGAGCCCTGGTCGCGGCGGAGCCCGGCGCGTCGGGCGATCACGTTGCCCACCGCCCACGACGCCGCGGCGGCGAGCGTCACGACGAACGCGAGGGCCGGCGTCGACGCGCTGCGCCCCACGCCGACGACGACGAGCCCGGCGGCGCCGACGAGCACGCCGACGAGCTGCGAGCGCGTCGGGACCTCGCGCAGCGCGGCGGCGGCGAACAGCACGGTGAGCCCGACCTGGGCCTGGAGCACGAGGGACGCGAGCCCGGCGGGCATGCCGAGCGCGAGCGCGGTGTAGAGGAGGCCGAACTGGCCGAGGCTCATGAACGCGCCGACGAGCAGCACGTCCCGCCAGCGCGCGCGGGGCCGCGGGACGAGGAAGATCGCCGGGACGAGCACGACGAGGAAGCGCAGGGCGACGAAGAGCGTCGGCGGCACGTCGCCGAGGCCGAGGTCGATGACGACGAAGTTGACGCCCCAGACGACGGCGACGAGGACGGCGAGGAGGGACGAGCGCAGGGGCATGGGTACGAGGGTGCGCCCTGCGCATCGTGCACGTCCAGCGCACGGTCGTGCATGGTTCCCGGTAGCGCCGCTTCCCGATAGCCTGGGGGCATGATCGACCTCGCCGCCGTGGACGCCCTGCTCGCCGTCGAGCGCACCGGGACCGTGCACGCCGCCGCGCGCGACCTCGGGTACACGCCGTCGGCCGTCTCGCAGCAGGTCAAGCGCCTGGAACGCGACCTCGGCGCGCGCCTGCTCGACCGGGAGGGGCGCGGCGTCGTCCTCACGGCCGCCGGCCGGCGCGTGGTCGAGGAGGGGCGCGCGCTGCGCGAGCAGGTCGAGTCGCTGCGCGCCCGACTCCACGACGCCGGAGCCCGACCCACCGGGACCGTGCGGCTCGGGTCGTTCTCGACGGCCGTGCGCGGCGTCGTCGCCCCCCTCGTCGCGCGGGTGCGCGAGGACGTCCCGGACCTGCGGCTCGTCGTCGAGGAGGCCGAGCCGTGGGACGCGGTCGCGGCCGTCGCGGCGGGCACGCTGGACCTCGCGCTCGTGCACCACTGGGAGGGCGTCGGCCTCGCGCTCCCGCCGAGCCTGCGCGCCGAGGAGCTCTTCCGCGACGGGGCCGACGTGCTCGTGCACGCGTCGAGCCCGCTCGCGAGCAGGCCGGCGCTCACCCCGCCGGACCTGCTCGACGAGACCTGGGTCTGCACGCCCGACGGCACGATCTGCTACGAGTGGTTCTGCCACATGTTCGCGCGCGAGCCGCGCGTCCCGCGCATCGACTTCCGGTGCCTTGAGTTCGCGTCGCAGGTCGAGGTCGTGGCGCAGGGCCTCGCCGTCGCGCTGGTGCCGCGGCTGGGCCGCGGCCCCCTGCCGGCCGACGTCGTCGCGGTGCCTGTGCGCGAGCCCGTCCCGACCCGCCCGGTGACGGTCGTGTGGCGCGCGACCATGACCGACTCCCCGGCGGTGCGCTACCTGCGGGAGCGGCTGCGCTCCGGAGGAACCCCGGGCGGGCGTCGGCCGTTGGGCATCGCGAGCGCACCCGCCACCGCACCGACCGACGAAGGGGCACGATGACCGAGCACGAGCCGACCCGGCGGTCCGCCGACCCGCGCACCGTGGCGATCGCGGGGCTGATGACCGTCGCCTGGTACGCCGTGCCCGACGTCGTGCGGCCGCGCTGGGCCCGCGCGCTCGCCAAGACGGCGGTCGGGACCGCGGGCATCGTGCTCACCCTGACCTCGACGGCCGAGGGGATCGAGGCGCGCGAGGGCGTGCGGGCGCTGCGGGACGCGGCCCGCGACGCGGGAGCGGCCGGCGCCGATCCCGACGCCCCGACCGACCGTCCGGCCGACCGCCCGGCCGGCGGAGCGCCCGACGCCGTGCGCGAGGACAACACGTACGTCCCCGACCACGACGAGGCGACGCCCGTCCCGCCCGCGGTGGTCGTCGGGGGCGCCGTGGCCGGCGTCGCGCTCGCGACGACGCTCGTCGTCGCGGGGGAGAAGTGGGTCTACCGCCGCGGCGAGCGGCTCCGCGCCCGGGGCGTGCGCCTGCCGCACACGCGCGTCGGGCTCGTGCTCGGTGCGCTCGCCGTGGCGCTCGCGGCGGCGGAGCCGCTGCTGTGGAACGCTGAGGACCGCTGAGGCAGCGACCCGGGCCGGCCCGCCGGCGTGAGGTCGTGCACCGTGCGGCCTCGCGGACCGGGAGGAGCCGACCGTGATCGGGTTCGGGCTGGCGCTCGCGGGGGTCGCCGCGGCGATCCACGTGTACATCTTCGTCATGGAGTCGCTCACGTGGACGAGCGCGCGCACGCGCGCGACGTTCGGCACGTCGCGCGAGGAGGCCGAGGCGACCAGGGAGCTCGCGTTCAACCAGGGCTTCTACAACCTGTTCCTCGCGGTCCTCGTCGTGCTGGGCATCGTCCTGTACGCGGCGGACCGGCAGGACGTGGGCCTCACGCTCGTCGTCGCCGGGGCAGGGTCGATGGTCGCGGCCGGGCTCGTGCTGATCCTGTCGTCGCCGTCGAAGGCGCGCGCGGCGCTGGTGCAGCTCGTCCCGCCGCTGCTCGGCGTGGTCGGCGTCGTGCTCGGGCTGACCTCCTGAGACGTCGCGCGCGGCGCGTCAGGCGGACGCCGCGACGCGCATGGCGCTCAGCAGCTCCAGACGGCTGAGGATGCGCTCGCGCTCCGCCTCGAGCTCGTCCCGGTAGCGGCCGCCGGCCGGCTCGACCGTCTCGAAGGCCTCGTGGCCCACGTACGACCCGGTCCGGCGCGAGTACCCGGTGAGCTGGCGCTCCACGAGGGTGAGCTCGTGGCCGAGCCGCTCGAGGTGCGGGTCGAGCAGGTCCCCGGTCGAGGGGCGGGCGGGGGTGTCGGGGAGCGAGAAGGTCGTGGTCACCCTCCCCATCCGAACCCGAGTCGCGTCCGGCTGCATCTCGGGAGGTCCGGGTGCCGGCACGGCCGCCGCGCGCGGGACGTGCCCGGCGTCCCGGCCCTGAGACGCGCGGACGGCGGGCGCCGCTCCGCCGGTAGACTGGCCGTGCGCCGTCGTGCGCTCCCCGCTCAGCGCCCACCCGAGGGAAACGATGACCGCCCCCGCACCCCAGGCTTCCGCACGCTCCGACGCTCGTCCCGCCGCTGGACCGACGCTGGACACCGTCGAGCACGCCGCCGCCACCCCCGACGAGGTCCAGCCGTACGCCGAGCTCGGCCTCAAGCCCGACGAGTACCAGCGCATCCGCGACATCCTGGGGCGCCGCCCCACGGCCGCGGAGCTCGCGATGTACTCCGTCATGTGGTCCGAGCACTGCTCGTACAAGTCGTCCAAGGTGCACCTGTCGAAGTTCGGCACGGCCACGACGGACGAGATGAAGAAGCACCTGCTCGTCGGCATCGGCGAGAACGCCGGCGTCGTCGACATCGGCGACGGCTGGGCCGTGACGTTCAAGGTCGAGTCGCACAACCACCCGTCGTTCGTCGAGCCCTACCAGGGCGCCGCGACGGGCGTCGGCGGCATCGTGCGCGACATCATCTCGATGGGCGCGCGCCCCGTCGCCGTCATGGACCAGCTCCGCTTCGGCGCCGTCGACCACCCGGACACGGCGCGCGTCGTGCACGGCGTCGTGAGCGGCGTCGGCGGCTACGGCAACAGCCTCGGCCTGCCGAACATCGGCGGCGAGCTCGTGTTCGACGCCTCGTACCAGGGCAACCCGCTCGTCAACGCGCTGTGCCTCGGCGTGCTGCGCCACGAGGACATCCACCTCGCCAACGCGTCGGGCGTGGGCAACAAGGTCGTGCTGTTCGGCGCCCGCACGGGCGGCGACGGCATCGGCGGCGCCTCGATCCTCGCGTCCGAGACGTTCGAGGACGGCGTGCCCGCCAAGCGCCCGAGCGTCCAGGTGGGCGACCCCTTCATGGAGAAGGTCCTCATCGAGTGCTGCCTCGAGCTCTACGCGGCGAAGGTCGTCGAGGGCATCCAGGACCTCGGCGCTGCCGGCATCTCCTGCGCGACGTCGGAGCTCGCCTCCAACGGCGACGGCGGCATGCACGTGTGGCTCGACGACGTCCTGCTGCGCGACCCCACGCTCAACGCGGGCGAGATCCTCATGTCGGAGTCGCAGGAGCGCATGATGGCGGTCGTCGCGCCCGACAAGCTCGACGAGTTCCTCGCGATCACGAGCAAGTGGGACGTCGAGACCGCCGTGATCGGCGAGGTCAACGACTCGGGCCGCCTCACGATCGACCACCACGGCGAGCGCATCGTCGACGTCGACCCGCGGACCGTCGCGCACGAGGGTCCGGTGTACCACCGCCCGTACGCGCGCCCGTCGTGGCAGGACGGGCTCAACGCCCGCACCGTCGAGGCCGACGGGCTCGCGCGCCCCGAGAGCGGCGACGACCTGCGTGCGACGGCGCTGCGCCTCCTCGCGTCGCCCAACCTCGCGTCGAAGGAGTGGGTGACCAACCAGTACGACCGGTTCGTGCAGGGCAACACCGCGCTCGCGCAGCCCGACGACTCCGGCGTGGTCCGCGTCGACGAGAGCACGGGCCTCGGCGTCGCGCTCGCGACCGACGCGAACGGCCGGTACGGCAAGCTCGACCCGCGCACGGGCGCGCGCCTCGCGCTCGCGGAGGCGTACCGCAACGTCGCGACGACGGGGGCCCGCCCGCTCGCCGTGACCGACTGCCTCAACTTCGGCTCGCCCGAGGACCCCGACTCGATGTGGCAGCTCGTCGAGGCGATCGAGGGCCTCGCGGACGCGTGCCGCGAGCTCGGCGTCCCCGTCACGGGCGGCAACGTCTCGCTGTACAACGGGACCGGCGAGCCGGGGCAGATCGACTCGTCCATCCACCCGACCCCGGTCGTGGGCGTGCTCGGCGTGCTCGACGACGTCGCGCACGCGACCCCGTCGGGCTGGCGCGAGACAGGCGAGAGCATCTACCTGCTCGGCACCACGCGCCCCGAGCTCGACGGCTCGGCGTGGGCCGAGGTCGAGCACGGCCACCTGGGCGGCCTCCCGCCGCAGGTCGACCTCGCGGCGGAGAAGGCGCTCGCCGGCGTGCTCGTCAACGCGAGCCGCGACGACCTCGTGTCGGCCGCGCACGACCTCTCCGAGGGCGGGCTCGCGCAGGCGCTCCTCGAGGCGTCGCTGCGCTTCGGCGTCGGCGCCACGGTGTCGCTCGACGCGCTCACCGAGCGCGACGGCGTCACCCCGTTCGAGGCGCTGTTCTCCGAGTCCACGGCCCGCGCGCTCGTCGCCGTGCCGCGGGGCGAGGAGTCCAAGCTCGTCGACGCGTGCGTCGCGCGCGGCGTCCCCGTCCTCAAGATCGGCGAGACCGGCACGGAGCCCGCCGCCGCCGCCGAGTCGGGCGAGGCGCTCGAGGTCGCGGGCCTGTTCACCGTCCCGCTCAGCGAGGCGGACGCGGCCTTCCGCGGCACGCTCCCGGCCATCTTCGGCTGACACCCGCACCACCGACGCCCCGGTCACCGCGAGGTGACCGGGGCGTCGTCGTCAGCGGACCCTGGCCGACCACGACCCTGCCCGCTGTCGAGAACGACATGAGGGTCGTTCTCGGGCGGAGAACGACCCTCATGTCGTGCTCAGCGGGGAGCGGGCGACGGGTGGGTTCGGTGGAGGTCGGCGGGCGAGGTGGTGCGGCGGGTCGCGGCGTCCGCCGCGACGCTGGGAGAGTCCGGGCATGACCTCGGCGACCACGAGCCTCCCGCCCGCGCGCGTCACCGCCCGACGGCGGCCGGGCGGCCCGGTGCTCACGGTGCTGCTGGCGGCGGGGGCCGCCGTCGTCGTCCTGCTCACGCTCGTGCGGGCCGTGCCGTACGACGCCGTGACGCCGTTCGCGCAGGTCGTCGGGTTCACGCCGTTCGTCGCGGCGACGGCCGTCGTCGGCCTGCTGGTCACGCTCGTCGCGCGGCGGTGGGTCCTCGCGGCGCTGCTCGCGGCGTGCGTCGCCGCGCAGGCGGTGTGGCTCGTGCCGGCGTTCGTGCCCGACCCGGCGCCGTCCGGAGACGCGGCGGCCCTGCGCGTGATGGGTGCCAACGCGTGGCTCGGGTCGGTGGACGCCGAGGCGCTGGTCGAGCTCGTGCGCGAGCAGGACGTCCAGGTGCTCGCGGTGCTGGAGCTGACCACAGACCTGCGCGAGCGCCTCGTCGCGGCGGGCATCGAGGACGTGCTCCCGTACAGCGCCGACGCGAAGGTGGGGTCCGGGGCGCTCGGCAGCGGGCTGTGGAGCGCGCTGCCGCTCGACGACGTCGACGTCGAGCCGTTCTCGAACGACGCGATGCCGTCCGCGACCGTCGAGGTCGACGGCGTGCCGGTGCGGGTCACGGCCGTGCACCCGATCCCGCCGATCCCGGAGTACGTGCGGGTCTGGGGCGAGGAGACCGCCGCGCTGGCCGAGCGGGCGACCGCGGACCCGCTCCCGCAGGTGCTCGTCGGCGACTTCAACGCGACCCACGACCACGCGACGTTCCGGCAGCTGCTGGGCGACCGGTTCCACGACGCGTCCCGCGCGTCGGGCAGCGGTCTGGACCTGTCGTGGTCGCCGCGGCCGGGCACCGTCCCGCCGGTCCTGAACCTCGACCACGTGGTGACGGACCGGGAGAACGTCGTGACCGCCGTCGACTCCCTGCACGTGCCCGGCAGCGACCACCGCGCGATCGTCGCGACGGTCCACGTACCCCGCCCCTGACGCCGAACCCGGGGCCGTTCCCCACGTGTGGCTCGTGGTGGGGAACGACCCCGGGTTCGGCGCCGGGGGGGTGGAGCGTTCAGCCGCGCGCGGGCTCCGGCTCGGTCGCTCCAGGGTCGGTCGTGGCGGCGGGGTCAGCGTCCCCGGCGGGGTGGTGCGGGTGGCGGCGCTCCAGGGCGGCGCCCTCGACGTCGACGTCGGGCAGGATGCGGTCGAGCCAGCGGGGGAGCCACCACGCCTTGTCGCCCACGAGGTGCATGAGCGCCGGGACGAGCAGCATGCGCACGACGAACGCGTCGACGAGCACGCCGAACGCGAGCGCGAACCCGATGGGCCGGATCATCGCGCTGTGCGAGAAGACGAACCCGCCGAAGACGGAGATCATGATGATCGCCGCGGCGGTCACGACGGCCCGACCCGCGCGCACGCCCTGGACGATCGCGACGCGCGCGGGGGCGCCGTGCGCGTACGCCTCGCGCATCCCCGACCCCAGGAAGAGCTGGTAGTCCATCGCGAGGCCGAACAGGATGCCGACGAGGATCGTGGGCAGGAAGTTGAGGATCGGGCCCGGCGTCTCGACGCCAAACACCCCCGACAGCCAGCCCCACTGGTAGATCGCGACGACCCCGCCGAGCGCGGCGAAGTAGGACAGGATGAACCCGAGGGTCGCGACGACGGGCACGAAGATCGACCGGAACACCAGCACCAGGATGACGAGCGACAGCCCGACGACGACCGCGAGGTAGATCGGCAGCGCCTGCGCGAGCTTGTCGGAGATGTCGATGTTGCCGCTGGCCGAGCCGGCGACGCCCAGCGTCACGTCCCCGTCGAGGGGCTCGAGCGCGCGCAGGTCGTGCACGAGCTCCTCGGTGGACTCGCTCGTGGGCCCCTCGGCGGGGACCACCTGGAACGCGGCGACCGTACGGTCCTCGGACGTCCCGATCGGGGCGACTGCGACGACGTCGTCGAGCGCGAAGAGCTCCTCGGCGACGTTCACCTGGTACTCCAGCGCCTCGGCCTCGGTGGGCTCGCCAGGGAGGTCGGCGACGACGAGCAGCGGGCCGTTGGTTCCCTCGCCGAACTGCTCGGCGATCGTCGAGTACGCGCGGTACTGCGTGGAGTCGTGCGCCTCCGACGACCCGTCGGGCAGGTTGGTCCGCAGGTCGAGCGCGGGGAGCGCGATCACCCCGAGCGCGACGACGGCGAGGATCGCCGTGCCCACCGCGCGCAGCGTCGACATGGGGCGGACGGGCTTCGTCCCGTCCGGGGCGGTCGTGCCCGACGCCGCGGTGTCGGCCGTGGCGCCCGTCCCGCCCGGGGCCTCGGCGGCCTCGGTCCCGGCGAGCGCGGCGCGCTCGCGACGGCTGAGGATGCGCGTGCCGATCATGCTCAGCAGGGCGGGCGTGAGGGTGACGGCGATGAGGACGGCGATCGCGACGCACAGCGCGCCGACGGTCCCCATGAGGCCGAGGAAGGGGATGCCGGTGACGTTGAGCGCGAGGAGCGCGATGAGCACCGTGGCGCCGGCGAACACGACGGCGTTGCCCGACGTGCCGTTCGCGAGCGCGATCGACTCCGGCACGTCGTCGCCCTGCTTGAGCTGGCGGCGGTGCCGGTTGACGATGAACAGCGAGTAGTCGATCCCGACCGCGAGCCCGAGCATGAGGCCGAGCACGGGGGTCACGGACGACATCTCGACGACGCCGGAGAGCGACATCGCGGCGAGCGCGCCGATCCCGACCCCGATGAGCGCGGTGAGGATCGGCAGCCCGGCGCCGACGAGCGTCCCGAGCATGACGACCAGCACGATCGCCGCGACGACGAGGCCGATCGCCTCGCCGACGCCGAAGACCTGGGGCACGCCCTGCGTGATGTCGGCCGAGAAGTCCGTCTGGACGCCCTCGACCGGGTCGTCGGTGAAGACCGCGACGAGGTCGTCCTTGGTCTGCTGCTCGATGCTCATGTTGGGCTCGGTGAACGTGACGCTCGCGACGGCGGCGCTCCCGTCCTCGGAGACCATGCGGATCTCGGACGCCATCTCGAGCAGGGGCGCGGAGAGCTCGAGCTGTGCGGACTGCTCCTCGAGCGTCGTGCTCTGGTCCTCCAGCGCGGTCACCTGCTTGTCCAGCGTGGCGGCCTGGGCGTCGAGCTCGGCCCGCCCGGCGTCGAGCTCCGCCTGCTGGGCGTCGAGCTGCGGCGCGGCCTGGTCGAGCGCGCCCGCGGCCTCGGCCTGCGCGCGCGCCGCGTCGAGCTGGGTCTGGCCCTCGTCGAGCTGGGCCCGCGCGGCGTCGAGCTGCTCCTGGCCCGCGGCGAGCTGGGTGCGGCCGTCCTCGATCTGCGCGCGCCCGGCCTCGATCTGGGTCCGGCCGTCCTCGACCTGCTGGCGCTGGTCCGCGAGCTCGGCCTGCGTGGCGAACGGGTCGACGGCCGTCTCGACGCCGTCGACCTCCTCGGCCGCGGCGAGCCGGTCGGAGATCTCCGCCTCCTGCTCGGGCGTGAACGCCGAGCCGTCCTCCGTGGCGAAGACGACGGTGCCGCTCCCGCCCGAGGCCTCCGGGAGCGCCGTCTGGAGGCGCTCGGTCACCTCGGCGGTCGGCGTGCCGGGGATGGAGAAGCTGCTCGCGAGCGTGCCGCCGAACGCGACGAACGCCGCCCCGGCCAGCACGAGCACCGCGAGCCACGCGGCGAGGACGGTCCGCGCGCGGCGCGCGCACGCGCGCCCGAGGCGGTAGAGGAGTTCAGCCATGAGGATCCTTCGGGTGGGAGTCCGGGGTGGTCCGGGAGGCGGTCCGGGTGGGGTGGTCGGTGCCGGCGGCCGGGTGGCCGGGCGGGGAGGTGGCAGGCGTCAGGCGGGGCTCGCCCAGCCCGCGCGGACGCGGTCGACGAGGCGGTCGAGGAGGTCGGCCCACACGCGGCGCGAGGCGTCGTCGTCGGCGGCACCGGTCGCGGCCCACCAGCGGCGCTGGATCACCAGGACGCCGGCCATGAGCGCGCCGACGAGCATCTCGATCTCGAGCGGGTCGACGTCGGGGTGCCGGCGCGTGGTCTCGGCGACCAGGCGCTCGGCGAGGTGGGTGAACGTGCGCACGACCATGGTCGTGACGCGCGGGGTGGGCTCGGTCGCGGTGCCGCCGAGGGCGCGCGTGAGGTAGGCCATCGGGCCGACGAGGTCCGTGCCGCGGAGCGCCGCGGTGACGTCGTCGAGCGGGGTCGTGCGGTCGGTCCCGGGGTCGGCCGCGCTCGCCCCGAGCGCGTCGACCACCGTGCCCAGCACGTCCTCGCACACCTCGACGACGACGTCGTCCAAGGAGGCGAAGTGGTTGAAGATCGTGCGCCGCGCGACGTCGGCGCGCGCCGCGAGCTCGTCGACGGTGAACCGGGCGCCGCCGTTCTCCTCCATGAGCGACGCCGCGGCGTCGACGATCGCGCGGCGGTGCCGCGCGCGCAGCGCGGCGCGGCGATCGGTCGCGGGGCCCGTCGCGGGGTCGCTCACGGAGTCGGTCGCGGGGCCGGTCGCGGGGCCGGTCGCCAGGTCGGGCACGGGCACGCCCGACGGCTCGGTCGCGGAGGGGAGGGGCACCTCTTGACACTAAGTGCATCGATGCACTGAGTGCAAACAGCGCTCCGAACGGCTCAAAGTTGACCGATCAAGTCCAGTATGTGGGAAGGTCTCCTCGGTGCGTTGACACCCCGCGGTGGCCGCTCGTAAGTTCCCGCGCAACCGAGGTCGACGTACCCCGGTCACAGGACATGGTCATGAGCTCCGACGCCAAGCCCCGGCTCGTCGGACGGCAACCCTCCCGCGCGGTGGGGTGCCCCGGGTGAGGACCAGGTCCCGCGTCGCGCGGACCGCGCGTGGCGCGGGGCAACGACGCGGAGCCCGGCGACGGGCACGAAGGAGACGGACGATGGACCGGCGAATGTCGAGCACCGCGGTGAGCACCGCGCACGTGTCGACGTGCCCCTGTCCGTTCGCGGGCGCCCCTGGCGCCCTCGCCCTCGGGGCCACGGGTCCCGCGCGCGTCACCTGTTGTCGCTGACGACGACCCGCCCCTGACACCCCGCGCCACCTGCGCGCGGTCCGGGTCCCTCCCGGCTTCCCCAGCCCCGTCCTGCCGCCGCGCGCGGCCGGACCGCCCTGCCCACTCTCCGGCACCCCGCCGCGCCCTGAGCGCGCCGTCGGCTCAATTGAGAACGGATCCTCGCGATGTCCGACCCCCGCCCCGCCCGCTCCCTCCACCTCGGCGTCGACCTCACCGACGCCGGCGCGCACCCCGCCGCCTGGCGGACCGTGGGCTCCCAGGCCCAGCGGCTCTTCGACGCCAAGCGCCTCGTCGAGCTCGTCGCCACCGCCCAGCGCGGCCTGCTCGATCTCGTCGCGCTCGACGACGCGTTCACGCTCCAGCCGGGCCGCAACGGGTCCGTGCGAGGCCGTCTCGACGCCGCGCTCGTCGCGTCCCGCCTCGCGCCGCGCAGCGCAGGCATCGGTCTCGTACCGACGGTCACCACCACGCACACCGAGCCGTTCCACGTGTCCAAGGCGATCGCGACGATCGACCACGTGAGCTCCGGGCGCGCGGGGTGGCAGGTCGGGTGGTCGACGACGCCGGCCGAGGCCGCCGCGTTCGGTCGCAAGGGCGCGCAGGACGAGCCCGACGCCGTCGCCGAGGCGGACGAGGCCGTGGAGGTCGTCACGCGCCTGTGGGACTCGTGGGAGGACGACGCCGAGATCCGCGACGTCGCGACGGGCCGGTTCGTGGACCGCGAGAAGCTCCACTACGTCGACCACGAGGGCATCCGGTTCGCCGTCAAGGGGCCGTCCATCACGCCGCGGCCACCGCAGGGCCAGCCGCCCGTCGTCGTCCGCGCGGACACGCCCGCCTCGCTCGACCTCGCGGCCCGCCGGGCCGACGTCGTCCGGGTCCGCGCCGCGACCCGCGACGAGGCCGTCGCCCTACGGACGCAGGTGCGCGACGCGGCCGCGGACGCCGGGCGCGACCCCGACACGCTCCGGGTCCTCGTCGACGCCTACGTCGTCATCGGCGACACGCGCGCGAGCGCGCAGGCCCGCCTCGACCTGCTCGAGGACCTCGAGGGAGTCTCGTGGGACACCGACTCGCTCACGCACGTCGGCACGGCGCGCGACCTCGCCGTCACGGTCGAGGAGTGGGCCCACGCCGGCGCGGCCGACGGGTTCCTCCTGCGTCCGTCGTCCCTGAGCACCGACCTCGACGCGATCGTCGACGGCGTCGTGCCGCTCCTCCAGGGGGCCGGTCTGTTCCGCACGGCCTACCCCGGGACGACGCTGCGCGACACGCTCGGCCTCCCGCTCCCCGCCAACCGCTACGCGGCGATCGCCTGAACCCGGACGGAACGACGACATGAGCACGCGCCCCCGCAAGCAGATCCACCTCGGCGCCCACTTCCCGGGCGTCAACAACACCACGGTCTGGAGCGACCCCCGCTCGCGCAGCCAGATCGACTTCGCCTCGTTCGAGCATCTCGCCCGCCGCGCCGAGGACGCGAAGCTCGACTTCTTCTTCCTCGCCGAGGGCCTGCGCCTGCGCGAGCACAAGGACCGCATCCACGACCTCGACGTCGTGGGGCGACCCGACACGCTGCCCGTCCTCGCCGCGCTCGCGGCCGTCACGGACCGCCTCGGCCTCGCTGGCACGATCAACACGACGTTCAACGAGCCGTGGGAGCTCGCGAAGCAGTTCGCGACGCTCGACCTGCTCTCCGAGGGCCGCGCGGCGTGGAACCTCGTGACGAGCCCCGACGCCTTCACGGGCGCCAACTTCCGCCGCGGCGGCTACCTCCCGTACCCGGAGCGCTACGCGCGGGCGGCCGAGGTCGTCGAGGTCGCGCGCGCCCTGTGGGACTCGTGGGACGACGACGCGGTGCTGGCCGACCGGATCGCGGGCGAGTTCCTGCGCCCCGGGTCGGTGCGGCCGGTCGCGCACCACGGGACGTACGCGGACGTCGTCGGGCTGTTCGAGACGCCGCGCGGCCCGCAGGGCCATCCCGTCCTGTTCCAGGCGGGCGACTCGGCCGACGGCCGCGACTTCGCCGCCCGGACCGCCGACGTCGTGTTCTCCGCGCACTCGACGTTCGACGCCGGGCGCGCGTTCTACGAGGACGTCAAGGGGCGCCTCGCCGCCCACGGGCGCGAGCGAGACTCCCTGAAGATCCTGCCCGCGACCGTCGTCGTGCTGGGCGACACGCCCGCCGAGGCGGAGGAGCGCGCGCGGGAGATCCGGCTCCAGCAGGTCTCGGGCCCGACGGCGATCGCGTTCCTCGAGCAGGTCTGGGGCCGCGACCTCGAGGCGTACGACCCGGAGGGGCCGCTGCCCGACGTCGACCCCGACACCGAGAACCTGTCGATCACGCGGGGGCGCGTGCGGCACGCGAAGGACCCGGCGGCGGTCGCCGCGGCGTGGCGCGAGCAGGCCGAGGCGAACGGCTGGTCGATCCGCGAGCTCGTCATCCAGGTGACGTCGCGCGGCGGGTTCGTCGGCACGCCGCAGCAGGTCGCGGACGACATCGACCGCCACGTCCAGGAGGACGCCTCCGACGGCTTCATCCTCGTCCCGCACCTCACGCCGGGCGGGCTCGACGACGTCTTCGACCGCGTCGTCCCGCTGCTCCAGGAGCGCGGGTCGTTCCGCACCGAGTACGAGGGCACGACCCTGCGCGAGCACCTCGGCCTCGCGCGGCCCGGCACCGCGCCGCGCGCCGCCGACCCCGAGCCCTCGGCGGCCTCCGCCGAGCTCGTCGGCCGACCGTAGCCGCCCCGCACACCCGCACCGCAGACCTGCACGTACCGACCTCGGAGGACCCATGAGCCAGAGCACGCTGACCGCCACGGGCGCCGTGGCCGACGACCCCGCCGCCCCCCGGCCGGCCGACGACGCGCAGGACGCCGCCGCGTGGGCGGCCTGGCACGCCGAGCGCGAGGAGGGGCTCCGGCCGCCGCACGGCTGGCTGAGCCTCGTCGCGTACCACTGGCTCCCGGCCGCGCCCGCCGCGCTGCCCGGCGTGCCCGGGCTCTGGTGGGCCGACGCCGACGGCGCGCACCACCGCGCGGGCGAGGGCGGCGCCGTCCGGGCGACGACGGGCGACTCCGTCGGGACCGTCGTCGTCGCGGAGGGCGGGTCGTCGGTCGCGGGCACGTTCCTGCCGGACGGCCGGGACGCGGGCGACCCGGCGGACGGGGGCGAGACGCGCGAGGTCGCGGTGGAGGTCGTGCGCCGCACGGGCCGGTACGCCGTCCGGCTGCGCGACCCGCTCGCTCCGGCCCGGACGGGGTTCGACGGCGTGCCGACGTTCGCGCACGACCCCGCCTGGGTCGTGGACGCGGCGGTGCGCTGGTACGACGCGCCGCGGCCCGTCGTCGTCGGCGCCGCGCGACCCGGGCTGGTGCACCACGTGAGCACGGTCGGCGAGGTCGACCTCGTGGTCGAGCGCGACGGGGTCTCCCACCGCGCGACGCTCGTCCTCACGGGCAAGGCCGGTGGCGCGGTGACACTGCTCTTCAGCGACGAGGCCGACGGCGTCGCGCCGTGGCGCGTGCTGTGGGTGGACGCCGACGTGGCGCCCGGCACCGAGGGGCGAGTGCGCCTCGACCTCAACCGCACGATCAACCTCCCGTACGCGTTCAGCGACTTCGGGACGTGCCCGGCACCGGTCGAGGGCAACCACGTGCCGTTCGCCGTCACCGCGGGCGAGAGGGCGCCCCGGTGACCGCGGTCGCCGCGCGTCCCGTCGGGCGGGGAACGCGCGAGGTCCGGTCCGTCGCGATGCACGACCCGCTCGTGCGGCCGCTCCTCGACGAGCTGTCCCAGGAGTACTGGACGCGCTACCAGCGCGTGCTGACCGCGGACGAGCTCCGCGCCGAGATGGAGCACTACCCCGCGCAGGACTTCGCGGCGCCGCACGGCGAGCTCGTGCTGGTGCTGGAGGACGGCGAGCCGGTCGCGGGCGGCGCGTTCCGCCGTCGGACCGAGCCCGAGCTCGGCGACCCGGCACGCCTCGCCCGGCAGTCCGCGCGGCGCAGCGACGGGTCGCCCGCCGTGCGGACCGCCGAGCTCAAGCGGATCTGGACGCACTCGGCGCACCGGCGCCGAGGCCTGGCGCGCGTCGTGCTGGCGGAGCTGGAGCGCCGCGCGGTCGAGCGCGGGTACCGGCGTCTCTACCTGACGACCGGTCCGCGGCAGCCCGAGGCGGCAGGCCTCTACCTCGCGACGGGCTACACGCCCCTGTTCGACACCGGGACCGATCCCGAGGAGATCGGCCCGCTCGCCTTCGAGAAGTGGTTGGAGGTCGCGCCATGAGCACCGTGTCGCTCCCGCAGGACGAGTCCCGGCAGCTCGCGCCGCCGTCGGGCCGGCACCCCGCCGACCGGCGCGGCGGTGTCGAGGACGCGCTGCCGCTCGAGAGCCTGCGCATCGTCCCCGCGCGGCACCCGGGCCGCTGGGCTGCGACGGCCGGCGTCGCGGTGCTGCTCGCCATGGTCGTCAGCTCGCTCGTGACGAACGACCGCTGGGAGTGGGACGTCGTCGCGCAGTACCTCACGTGGCCCTCGATCCTCGAGGGCGCGTGGGCGACGATCCGCCTGACGCTCGTGGCGTCGGTCGTCGGGTTCGCGCTCGGCACGGTCCTCGCGCTCATGCGCCTCTCGCGCTCGCCGCTCCTCCAGTCGGTGTCGTGGACGTACACGTGGGTGTTCCGGTCCGTGCCGCTGCTGCTCCAGCTCCTGCTCTGGTACAACCTCGCGTACCTGTACCCGTACCTCAGCGTGGGCATCCCCTTCGGGCCCGAGTTCCTGTACTTCGACACGCTGTCCGTGATCGACAAGTTCTGGGCCGCGATCCTCGGCCTCGGGCTGTCGCAGGCCGCGTACTCGGCGGAGATCGTGCGCGCCGGGATTCTCTCGGTCGACCAGGGGCAGCAGGAGGCCGCCGCGTCGCTCGGCATCCCCAAGCGGCGCCAGGTGAGCCGCATCATCCTGCCGCAGGCGATGCGCTCCATCATCCCCACGGCCGTCAACGAGGTGATCGGGCTCCTCAAGGGCACGTCGATCGTCTACGTCCTCGCGTACGGCGAGCTGTTCTACATCGTCAGCGTCATCTACGGCCGCAACGGCCGCGTCGTGCCCCTGCTCATCGTCGCGTCGATCTGGTACCTCGTGCTGACGACGCTCATCACGGTCGTCCAGTACTACGTCGAGCGGCACTACGCGAAGGGCGCGGTCCGCACGCTGCCGCCGACGCCGCTCCAGAAGGCCCGCTGGACCGTCCTGGTCTGGGCGTCGCGGCTCTCCGGCCGGCCGGTGCCCGACTCCGTCCCGCCCGCGTACGCGGCCCGCGCCCGCGTGGGCGTGCTGACCCGCACCGCGCGCACGTCGGGAGGTGCGGCATGACCGCCGGCACCAGGACCGCAGGCGTCACGACCGCCGGGCTCGTCGAGATCCACGGCGTCCACAAGAGCTTCGGCACGCTCGAGGTGCTGCGCGACGTGTCGCTCACCGTCCCGCCCGGGTCCGTGACGGTCGTGCTCGGCCCGTCCGGGTCGGGCAAGTCGACGCTGCTGCGCGCGATCAACCACCTGGAGAAGGTCGACAAGGGGTTCATCTCGCTCGACGGCGAGCTCATCGGGTACCGCCGCAAGGGCAACACCCTGCGTGAGCTCAAGGAGCGCGAGATCCTCGGCCAGCGCACCCAGATCGGGTTCGTCTTCCAGAGCTTCAACCTCTTCCCGCACCTCACGGCGCTCGAGAACGTCGTCGAGGCGCCGGTCTCCGCACAGCGTCGCCGTCGCGAGGACGTCGAGCCCGAGGCCCGCGCGCTGCTCGAGCGCGTCGGGCTCGCGGACAAGGCCGACGCCCGACCCCGCCAGCTCTCCGGAGGGCAGCAGCAGCGCGTCGCCATCGCCCGCGCGCTCGCGCTGCGGCCCAAGGTGCTCCTGTTCGACGAGCCGACCTCGGCGCTCGACCCCGAGCTCGTCGGGGAGGTGCTCGAGGTCATCAAGGACGTCGCGAGCACCGGCACCACGCTCGTCGTCGTCACGCACGAGATCGGCTTCGCGCGCGAGGTCGCCGACACCGTCGTGTTCATGGACGACGGCGTCGTCGTGGAGCAGGGCACGCCCGCCGAGGTGCTCGACCGCCCGCGTCACGAACGCACCCGGGCCTTCCTCCAGAAGGTCCTCTGACCCGGGGCGAACCGGGGTCCACGACCACCTGTACCGCCCCACCACCGCTTCCCGACGTCGTCACCCGCGACCGGCCGTCCGGCCGTCCCGCACACCCGCACTCCCTGCGTCGCCCGACGCACCACCCGAGAGGTAGGACACCCGTGACCGCAACGACCACCCGCGCCCGCGCCCCCCGCGCGCTCGCCGCCCTCGCCGTCGTGCCCCTGCTGGCGCTCGCGGCCTGCTCCGGGGTGAGCACCGAGGCCCCGGCCGCCGCGGAGGAGGGCGCGGCCACCGAGGAGAGCACGACGTCCGTCTCGGACGCCCTCGACGTGAGCACGAGCCCGGACCAGGACCGCATCCGCACCACCGAGTCCGCCGAGGCGATCGCGCTCCTGCCGGACGCCTGGAAGGACAAGGACGAGATCGTCGTCGCGATCTCCGCCGGCTCCGCGCCGCCGCTCGGCTTCCTCGCCGACGACGACGAGACGCCCATCGGCAACGAGACCGACATCGCGCAGCTCGTCGCCGACGCGCTCGGCAAGGACCTGCGCCTCGAGGTCAAGGCCTGGGCCGACTGGCCGCTGGCTCTCGGCTCGGGCGACGTCGACGCCGTGATCTCCAACGTCACCGTGACGGAGGAGCGCAAGGAGACCATCGACTTCTCCACGTACCGCAACGACGAGCTCGGCTGGCTCGTGGGCGCCGACTCCGACATCACGTCGATCACGAAGCGCGAGGACATCGCGGGCAAGGTCGTCGCCGTCGGCTCCGGGACCAACCAGGAGAAGATCGTGCTCGAGTGGGACCGCCTCAACCAGGAGGACGGCCTCGAGCCCATCCAGGGCCCCGAGTACTACGAGCAGTTCTCCGACGTCCTGCTCGCGCTCCAGTCCGGGCGCATCGAGACGTACGTCGGCCCCAACGCGTCCCTCGCCTACCAGGCGGCGATCTCCCCGCAGGACTTCACGGTCGTCGGCACGCTCAACGGCGGCTGGCCCGACACGGCGCAGATCGCCGTCGCGACCAAGAAGGGCAACGAGGTGGCCCCGGCCATCACCGCTGCGATCAACCACGCCATCGAGGACGGCACGTACCTCGAGGTGCTCCAGCGGTGGGGCCTGGAGTCCGAGGCCGTCGAGGAGTCGCAGACCAACCCGCCCGGCCTCCCGAAGACGGAGTGACCCGCGCATGACCACCAGCACCCAGCACGTCGACCACCTCGTGGTCGGGGGCGGCGTGATGGGCTCGGCCGCCGCGTGGCAGCTCGCCCGGCGCGGGCGCGACGTGGTGCTGCTCGAGCGCTTCGCGCCCGGGCACGCGCACGGCGCCTCGCACGGGACGTCGCGCATCTACCGCACGACGTACGCCGAGCCCGAGTACCTCGACCTCGCGCAGGAGGCGCTCGCGCTGTGGCGCGAGGTCGAGGACGAGACCGGCACCGAGCTTCTGGCCGTCACCGGTGGCGTGAGCCACGGGCGGCGCGACGGCGCCGCCGAGCGCCGCGCGGACGCGATCGGCGCGGCGTTCGCGGCCCGCGGGATCGAGCACGAGTGGCTCGACCCCGCGGCCGCGGCCGAGCGGTGGCCGGGACTGCGGTTCGAGGGCCGGGTGCTGCACGAGGTCGCGACGGCCGGGCGGCTGCACGCCGACCGCGCCGTCGCGGCCCTCCAGGGCGCCGCGGCCGCCCGGGGCGCCGACGTCCGGCACGAGGTCGCCGTCCGGCACGTCGAGCGGGTCCCGGAGGGCGTCCGCGTCGTGACCGACGGCGGCGACGTCGTCGCGCGGGTCGTCGTCGTGACCGTCGGGGCGTGGAGCGCGGGCCTGCTCGGCGGCCCGGCCGGCGGGCTGCTGGGGCAGGAGCTCCCGCTCGTCGTCACCCAGGAGCAGCCCGCGCACTTCGCGCTCGCCCCGGGCGCGACCCCGCAGGGGTGGCCCGCGTTCACGCACGACGTCGGCCCCGGGACCGCGTGGCCGAGCGGCGTCTACGGCCTCGCGACCCCGGGCGAGGGCGTCAAGGTCGGCTTCCACGGGGTCGGCCCCGTCGTCGACCCCGACCGGCGCTCCTACCGGCCGGAGCCGGGCCAGCTCGCCGCGCTGCGCGACTACGTGCGCACCTGGCTGCCCGGCCTCGACCCCGACGCCTACGTCCCGGTGAGCTGCACGTACACGACCACGCCGGACCACGACTTCGTGCTCGACCGCCGCGGCCCGGTCGTCGTCGGCGCCGGGTTCTCCGGCCACGGCTTCAAGTTCGCCCCGGCGGTCGGCCGCGTGCTCGCCGACCTCGCGACCACCCCCGACGACCTCCCCGCGGCCGACCGGTTCGCGCTCGCCCGCCTCGCCGCACTCCCCGAGAGGACCGCCTCGTGACGATCGCTCCCGCACCTGCCGCCGCGGACGCCCCGGCTCCGTCCGCGGACCCCGCGACGCTCCCCACGCCGGCCCACGACACCGACGGCCCCCGCGTCGCGCTCGCGGCGCGGTACGGCGTGGACCCCGGCTCCGTCGAGGACGTCGCGCCGGGCGCGACCGAGGGACTGGCACCCGTGGACCGGCCCGGCACCGTCCTCGCGACGCAGCTCGGTCACCGGACGGTGCGCCGCTACCTGGCCGACCCGCTGGCCGACCAGGTCGTCCCGACGCTCGTCGCCGCCGCGCAGTCCGCGCCGACGTCGTCGAACCTCCAGCTCTGGAGCGTCGTCGCCGTCACCGACCCCGCGCGCAAGGACCGGCTCGCGGCGCTCGCGGGCGGCCAGGACCACGTACGCACCGCGCCGCTGCTGCTCGTGTGGCTCGCGGACGTCGCGCGGGCGCGCGCCCTCGGCGAGCGCGAGGGCGTCCGGCTCGAGGCGACCGACTACCTCGAGACGACTGTCGTGGCGTTCCTCGACGCCGCGCTCGCCGCGCAGAACGCCGTCGTGGCTGCCGAGTCCCTCGGCCTCGGCACCGTCTACATCGGGGCGCTGCGCAACCACCCCGCGCAGGTCGCGGCGGAGCTCGGCCTGCCCGAGGGCGTCGTCGCGGTCGTCGGGCTCGTGGTCGGCCACCCCGACCCCGCGGGCGGCGAGCGCGTCAAGCCGCGGCTGCCGCAGGCGGCGGTGCTGCACGCCGAGCGCTACCACGGCGACCAGGCGGAGCACGTCGCGGCGTACGAGGAGCGCATCGCGCCCTTCTACCGCGCGGAAGGGCTCGACGGCGGCTGGCACGACCGCGTCGTCGACCGCCTGCGCGTCCCCGGTGCCCTCCGCGGGCGCGCCCACCTGCGACCCACGCTCGCCGCGCTCGGGTTCCCGTCCAAGTAGCCCCGGTCCCGTCCCGCGCCCGGGAGCAGTCGGGACCCACCGCACCACCACCGGCCGCCGCACACCACTGAAGGAAGCCATGTCGTCCCACCAGCACCCGCACCAGACCGCCACTCCCGGCGGGCCGCGACCGGCGTCCGGCCGCGTCCCGCTGTCCGTCCTCGACCTCGCGATCGTGCCCGAGGGGGCGACGGGACAGGACGCGGTGCGCCGCGCCGTCGGGCTCGCGCGCGACCTCGACCGGCTCGGGTACCACCGCGTCTGGTACGCCGAGCACCACCTGTCGCCGGGCGTCGGCTCCGCCTCGCCCGCCGTGCTCGCCGCCGCCGTCGCGGCCCGGACCGAGCGCATCCGCGTCGGCAGCGGTGCCGTGCTGCTCAGCACGACGAGCCCGCTCGTCGCCGCCGAGCAGTTCGGGACGATCGCCGCGCTGCACCCCGGCCGGGTCGACCTCGGGCTCGGCCGGGCGTTCACGCCGCCGACGGGGGAGAAGAGCGCGAAGGCCGCGCCGCAGCGGGCGGCCCGGTCCGGCGCGACCGGGCCGCGCGTCGTCGAGGGGCTCTACGTCCCGGGAGCTCCGCCGTCGAACGTCAACGACTCCGTGCTGCGCGAGCGGATCCTCGCCCAGAAGCGGATCGTCGGGGCCTCGCGCACGCCGGTCAGCTTTCGCGACGAGCTCGACCTCGTGCTCGGCCTGCGCGCCGGGACGTACCGCGACGAGCACGGGACGCCCTACGTGAGCCCGCCCGTCGAGGGCGCCGACTGGGACCTGTGGGTCCTCGCGTCGAGCCCCGGCGAGAGCGCGCGCGTCGCGGGCGAGCTGGGGCTGCCGATCGCCGCGAACTACCACGTGGCGCCGTCGGCGACGATCGACACGGTCGCCGCCTACCGCGAGGCGTTCCGTCCGGGCGTGCTCGACGAGCCGTACGTCGTCGTGTCCGCCGACGTGCTCGTCGCCGACACGATCGAGCGGGCGCGCGAGCTCGCGACGCCGTTCGCCGACTGGGTGCTCTCCATCCGCAGCGGCGTCGACGGCGCGATCGCGTACCCCGAGCCGGGCACCTCGCCCGCGTGGGAGGAGCGCCCGGAGGCCGAGCGCGCGCTCGTCGCGGACCGCGTCGACACGCGGATCGTCGGCGACCCGGAGACGGTCGTGCAGCGGCTCGAGACGCTGCGCCGCGCGACCGGCGCCGACGAGCTGCTCGTCACCACCGCGACCCACGACGCCGACGACGCCCGCCGCTCGTTCGAGCTGCTCGCCGAGCACTGGTTCGCGGCAGACCTCGCTCTCGACGCCGCGGCGACACCCGCCGCCACCGGCGTCGCACCCGCGCTCGCCACCACCCCCTGACGCGAGATCGACCCGCGCGTCGCCAGATCGACCTCCTGAAGGTCGATCTCAGGCGTGCGGGTCGATCTGGCGACCTCACCCGAAGGAGAGACCCATGACCACGACCCCGCCCCTCCAGGCCGCCGCCGACGCCGCGGCCAAGGTCGCCGACGGCGCGCTGCTGATCGACGTGCGCTCGGCCGGCGGTCGCGCCGCGCACGGCGAGATCCCCGGCGCGACCCTCGCCGACCGCCACGACCTCGACGCGCTGTTCGGCCCTGCCGACAACCCGGCGATCTCGCTCGACACGCCCGTCGTCGTCGTGTGCGGGTCGCCGAACGGCTCCGGCCCCGTCGCCGAGGCGCTCGCCCAGCGCGGGTACACGCACGTCTCGCACGTCGACGGCGGCTTCCCGGCCTGGAAGGACGCCGGCCTCCCGGCGTCCGACCCGGTCGAGGCGCCCGCGACGTCCCCCGAGCCGACGGCGTCCCCGGAGCCGACGGCGCCCGCCCGGCCCTGAGCCGGCGTCCGACCCGTACCGCGAACCACCCGCACCCACACCCACGGAGACCCTCATGCCCGTCGAGTTCCTCGGCATCGCCACGACCAACGACGCCTCGGAGACCACCGAGCGCACGACCGCCGCGTTCGACCCCGCCTACCTCGAGCGCATCGTCCGCGCGCACGAGGACAACGGGTGGACGCGCGTGCTCTTCGCCTACGGCTCCTCCGGCCCCGAGCCCGCCGCCCTCGCCGCGTACACCGCGGCGCGCCTCGACTCGATCGAGCTGCTCCTCGCGCACCGGCCCAACGTGTCCTACCCGACGTACGCCGCCAAGACGTTCGCGACGCTCGACCAGCTCTCCGGCGGGCGGCTCTCCGTCCACTTCATCACGGGCGGCAACGACCACGAGCAGGGCCGTGAGGGTGACACGCTGACCAAGGACGAGCGGTACGCGCGCACCCACGAGTACATCCAGATCGTCAAGCAGGCCTGGGCGAGCTCCGAGCCGTTCGACCACCACGGCCCGTTCTACGACTTCGACGACTTCGTGCTCGACGCCAAGCCGTTCGAGGGACGCACCCCGACCATCTCGTTCGGCGGGTCGTCCGACGCCGCGTTCCGCGTCGGCGCGGCCGAGGCCGACATCTACGCCGTCTGGGGCGAGCCCCTCGACCGCACCGCCGAGCAGATCGCGCGCGTGCACGCCGAGGCCGCCGCCGCGGGCCGCGCGACGCCGCCCCGCATCCACGCGGCGTTCCGGCCGATCGTCGCCCCGACCGAGGAGCTCGCGTGGGAGAAGGCGCACCGCATCCTCGACCGGATCGAGGCGCGCAAGGCGGCCGCGGGCGGGCAGCTCAGCCGTCGGCACCCGATCGACAAGCCCGAGAACGCGGGCTCGCAGCGACTCCTCGAGATCGCCGCGCAGGGCGAGCGCTTCGACACCGCCCTGTGGACCGCGACGGCCAAGGCCACCGGCGGCGCCGGCAACTCCAACGCGCTCGTCGGCACGCCCGAGCAGGTCGCCGAGGCCCTCCTCGCGTACTACGACCTCGGCGTCCGCGTCATCTCCGCCCGCGGCTACGACCTGCTCGACGACGCGATCGACTTCGGCCGCTACGTCATCCCGATCGTCCGCGAGGAGGTCGCGAAGCGCGACGCCGCGACCGCGGAGGCCGCCGCGGCCTGACGGTCCGCGACCGAGATCGGCAGAGAAGGACGAGATCGGCAGCCCCGGCCGAGGTCGGCACGTGCACCTGCCGACCTCGACCGGTGCTGCCGATCTCGGTGGCGCGCCCGCCCGGCCCGACCACGAACGACGACGACAAGGAGCAGGACCGTGCGTTTCCAGGTACTCGACATCGTGTTCAACCCGCCCCATCCGGTGACCGGGGAGGCGGTCGCGCCGTCCGACCGGCTGAACCGGGTCGTGGAGACGGCGGTGCTGGCGGAGGAGCTCGGGTTCGACTCGTTCGCGGTGGGGGAGCGGCACGCGGGGGAGGTGCTGTCGTCGGCACCGACGGTGATCCTCGGTGCGGTCGCGGCGCGGACGTCGCGGATCCTCCTGAGCACCGGCGTGACGGTGCTGTCGCTGCTCGACCCGATCCGCGTCGCCGAGGACCTCGCGACGGTGGACCAGCTGAGCCGGGGGCGGCTGGAGATCGTCATCGGCAAGGGCAACGAGGTGCTCCAGTACCCGCTGCTGGGGCTGGACATCGACAAGCAGTACGAGTACCTCCAGGAGAACTACGAGCTCCTGCGGCTGCTGCTGTCCGAGGAGGACGTGAGCTGGACCGGGCGGCACCGGCACGCCCTGGAGCACGCGACGACGCTGCCGCGTCCGTTCGCGGGGCCGTTCCGCATCTGGCACGGGTCGGCGACGTCGCAGTTCGCGGTCGATCTCGCGGCGCGGTACGGGGACCCGATCGTGAGCGCCAACGCCCTCCAGCCGCGCGAGAACTACCAGGTGCTCATCGACCGCTACCGCGAGCAGTACGCGGAGCACGGGCACGACCCGGCGTACGGGTTCGTGGGGTCGGGCTCGGGGGGCCTGTTCCTCGCGGACACGACGGAGGAGGCGATCGAGCAGTACCGCCCGATCTACGAGGGTCAGGTCGCGGCGGCGGCACGCCGGGGATACGGGCCGGACGCCGTCGGGAAGGCGCCGAGCTTCCGGACGGTCGAGGACGCGGTCGAGCGGGGCCCGGCGCTGGTGGGGTCGCCGGAGCGCGTGGCCGAGAAGATCCTCGACTACCACGCCTCGTACGGGCACGACCTCCAGTCCGTCTCGGTGAACCACCTGATCCCCGCCTCGCAGCAGGAGGACGTCCTGCGCCGGTTCGCGGAGGAGGTGGTCCCGGTCGTGAAGGCCGAGGTGAAGACCGACCTGTGGAGCGCGGCCGACGCGCGCCGCGCGGCGGGGTTCACCGCGGCCTGACCGGGCCGCCGGACCGGAGCAGGACAGGGCCCGTCTCGCCTCGCGAGGCGGGCCCTTCCCGCGCTCGTGGTGGCCCCGCGACGGCCCACGACGCTGCGCAGCAGGAAACATCCGTCCGCCTGGCGGGACGCCCGTCTCGAAACTTGACTCAACCGGTCGGGATTGTCTTTCCTGCTCCCAGGTGACGAGCGTCAGCACGCAGGCCCGGCTCGCTGACCAGCAACCCTTCGACGTGACGGGGTGCTCCGGGAACGACCTGACCGCGTGGCTTCCGCCGCGCGGTAAGCACGGCACCCCGGTGGGTTCCCCGCCGCGCCGGCCCTCGGCCCGGCGCGGACGACCACCGGCGCCGGACGATCGCCGGTCCTCAGCCGGCACACGAGGAGAGCAGCACGACATGATCCCCACACCTCACCGACGCCGGTCCCTGACCGTCGCCGCGGCGGCCGCCGCGACGGGCCTCCTGCTCAGCGCGTGCGCGGGCGGCGGCTCGGGCGCGTCCGACGACGACGGGTCGCCGAGCCCGTCCGGCGAGCCCGTGGCGGGCGGCGACCTGACCTTCGCGATCACGGTCGACTCGCACTGCATCGACCCGCAGCAGGTCGGCAACAACGACGCCATCGCCGCGGCCCGCCAGACCGTCGCGTCGCTCACGGCGCAGGACCCGGAGTCGGGCGAGATCCTGCCGTGGCTCGCGGAGAGCTGGGAGGTGAACGACGACGCGTCGAGCTACACGTTCCACCTGCGCGACGACGCGACCTACGCCGACGGCACGCCGATCGACGCCGAGTCGGTCAAGACGAACTTCGACGCGATCGTCGCGCTCGGCGCGACGGCGTCGCTCGGGTCGCAGTACCTCGTCGGTTACGAGGGCACGACCGTCACGGACCCGCAGACCCTCACGGTCGACTTCGCGGCGCCGAGCGCCCAGTTCCTCCAGGCCACCTCGACGTTCTCGCTCGGCCTGCTCGCGCCGTCGTCGGCCGACCTGAGCGTCGAGGACCGTTGCGCCGGCAAGTTCGTCGGCTCCGGGCCGTTCTCCGTGAAGTCCTACACGCAGGACCAGGAGATCGTGCTCGAGAAGGTCGCGGGCTACGCATGGGGCTCGGAGGCCAACGACCACCAGGGCGAGGCCTACCTCGACACCGTGACGTTCAAGGTCATCCCCGAGGCGAGCGTGCGCAGCGGCAGCCTGGTCTCCGGCCAGATCGACGCCACGGCCGCGATCTCGACCGTCGACCTCCCGCAGTTCGACGGGAACGGGTTCTGGCTCGAGTACCGCGCGAACCCGGGCGTCGTGTTCAACCTCTTCCCCAACGAGTCGAGCCCGCTCGCGGGCGACGAGGCCGTGCGGACGGCGATCCTCAAGGGCATCGACCGCGAGCAGATCGCGGACACCGTGCTCAGCGAGCAGGACGAGCCGGCCACGAGCGTCCTGTCGCACTCGACGCCGCTCTACGAGAGCGTCGCGGACGAGCTCGCCTACGACCCCGAGGGCGCGAAGAAGATCCTCGACGACGCGGGCTGGGTCGAGGGCGCCGACGGCGTCCGGGAGAAGGACGGCCAGAAGCTCTCGACGACCGTGACGTTCTGGCAGGTACCGGAGCCGCTCGAGCTGGTCCAGCAGCAGCTCGCGCAGATCGGCGTCGACCTCCAGCTCCAGCACGTGACCGTCGCGGAGTCGCAGGCCATCAAGGAGAGCGGCGACTTCGACTTCGACTACTACAACCTCACGCGCTCCGACCCGGACGTGCTGCGGACGATCTTCTCTGCCAACGCGCGCAACATCAACCAGCGTGACGCGGAGGAGGTCGACGACCTCCTCGACGCGTCGGCCGCGGCGACCGACCCGGCCGAGCGCCAGGAGCTCGTCACGGAGGCGTCGCGCCTCCTCGTCCAGAAGGGGCACGCGATCCCGGTCTACGAGCTGTCGACGACCATCGCGGCGGCCGACACGGTCCACGGCCTGACGTTCGAGGCGTCGTCGCGCCTCGACTTCTACGACGCCTGGGTCACCCAGGGCTGACCCGACGGGTCCGCCTGCCCGACGTCGCGGCGTCGGGCAGGCGGACCGTCCCCCACGGAAGGAGGACCGACCCATGGGCCGGTACGTCCTGCGTCGCGCCGGGCAGGGGCTGTTCGTGCTCTGGGCGGCGTTCACGATCTCGTTCTTCGTCCTCTACCTGCTGCCCAGCGACCCGGCCGCGCTCATGGCGAGCGGCGGCGGCGAGGCGGACCAGGTGGACCCCGCGCTGCTCGACGCGCTCCGCGCGCAGTACGGCCTCGACCGACCCGTGCTGGTGCAGTACGCCGACGCGCTGTGGCACGCGCTGCGCCTCGACTTCGGCACGTCGTACTCGTCGGGCGCCCCCGCGACCCAGCTCGTGCTCCAGGCGCTCCCCGAGACGCTCCGGCTCACGGCCGCGGCTCTCGTCCTCGCCGTCGTCGCAGGCGCAGGCATCGCCATCGCGAGCACGTTCCCGCGCGCGGCCTGGTTGCGCCACGCGCTCGCGTCGCTGCCGCCGCTCGGCGTCGCGCTGCCGCCGTTCTGCCTGGGCCTGCTGCTCCTCCAGTGGTTCTCCTTCCAGCTCCCGGTGTTCCCCGCGATCGGCAACGAGGGCGCGATCAGCCTCGTGCTGCCGGCGATCACGCTCGCCGTGCCGGCGAGCGCCGCGCTCGCGCAGGTGCTCGCGCAGAGCCTGCGCGGGACGCTCGCCGAGCCGTACGTCGAGACGGCGCGCGCGAAGGGCGCGAGCCGGGCGCGCGTGCACTTCGGCCACGCGCTGCGCAACGCCGCGATCCCCGCGCTGACCGTGCTCGGGGTCCTCGTCGGCGGGCTGCTCGGCGGCACGGTCGTCACGGAGACGGTGTTCTCGCGCGCGGGCCTCGGGCGACTGACGGTCACGTCGGTGGACGCGCAGGACATCCCCGTGGTGCAGGCGGTGGTCGTCCTCTCGGCGCTCGTGTTCGTGGTCGTCACGCTCCTGGTCGACCTGCTCTACCCCCTGCTCGACCCCCGGATCGACGCACGACAGAAGGCGGTGGCCGCATGAGCACGAGGCCGGGAGTGCGCATCGTGCTCCGGGACGAGGTCCGGGTCGCGGACCGTGCCGCGGTGGCCGACGCGCCGCCGTCGGGCCCGCTCGTCCCCGACTCCCCGCCCGCCGACGCGCCCGAGGTGCGCACGCCCGAGGAGATCGAGGTCGCGGACCGCGAGGACGCGCGCGCGATCATCCGGTACGGGCGGGTCCGCGGCGTCGGCACGGCGGGCCGGTGGCGCCGCGGGGTGCGGTACGCCGTGCGGCGTCCTGGTCTGGTCGTCGCCGTGCTCGTCGTCCTGCTCGTCACGGCGTGGGCGGTCGTCCCGCAGCTCTTCACGGCGTACGACCCGCTGACGGGCGTGCCCGCGGACCGGCTCCAGCCGCCGTCGGGCGCGCACCTGTTCGGCACCGACCACCTGGGGCGAGACGTGTACGCGCGCGTCGTCCACGGCGCGTCCGCGTCGCTGAGCGCGACCGTCATCGCGGTCGCCGTCGGGCTCGTCGCCGGGTCGCTGCTCGGCCTGCTCGCGGGGTTCGTGCGCGGGTGGGTGGACGACGTCGTCGGCCGGTTCGTCGACGTGCTGCTCGCGATCCCGAGCATCCTGCTCTCGCTCGCGATCATCACGGCGCTCGGGTTCGGGACGGTCAAGGTCGCGATCGCCGTCGGCATCACGAGCGTCGCGACGTTCGCGCGCGTCATGCGGGCCGAGGTCCTGCGCACCTCGACGTCGGTGTACGTCGAGGCGGCCCGCGCGTCGGGGGTGCGCTGGTACGGCGTGCTGGGGCGTCACGTGCTGCCCAACTCGACGGGACCGGTGCTCGCGCTCGTCGCGCTCGAGCTCGGCACGGCGGTGCTCGCCATCTCGGCCCTGAGCTTCCTCGGCTACGGGACGCCGCCGCCCGCACCGGAGTGGGGGTCGCTCGTCTCGGGCGGGCGCGACTACCTGGCCACCGCGTGGTGGCTCACGACCATGCCGGGCCTCGTGATCGTCGCCGTCGTGCTGTCGGCGAACCGCATCGCGCGGGCCCTGGAACGGACCGGAGGGGACGCATGACCGCCACGACGCCGACCACCCAGGAGCGTCCCGGCACGACGTCGGACGAGGTGCCCGCGCTCGAGATCCGCGGGCTCGAGGTCGCCTACCGCACGCGCGACGGCGGCTCGTACGCGGCCGTCCGCGGCGTCGACCTCACGGTCGGCGCGGGCGAGGTCGTGGCGCTCGTGGGCGAGTCCGGCTCGGGCAAGAGCACGACGGCCCACGCGGCGCTGCACCTTCTCTCGCGCGGGGGAGCGGTGACGGCCGGGACCATCCGGCTCGGCGGACGCGACGTCGGCGACCTCTCCGAGAAGGAGTGGCAGCAGGTGCGGGGCCGCGACGTCGGCCTCGTGCCGCAGGACCCGACGGTCTCGCTCAACCCCGTCACGCGCGTGGGCGACCAGGTCGCGGAGGTGCTCGTCATCCACGGGCTCGCGCGGCGCAAGGAGGCGCGCGAGCGGGCGGTCGAGCTGCTGCGCCAGGCCGGGATCGACGACCCGGAGGCCCGCGCGCGGCAGTACCCGTCGCAGCTCTCCGGGGGCATGCGCCAGCGCGTGCTCATCGCGATCGCGGTCGCCGCGCGCCCGAGGCTCGTCGTCGCGGACGAGCCGACGAGCGCGCTGGACGTGACCGTCCAGCGCCGCATCCTCGACCACCTGGACGGCCTCGTGCGCGACCTCGGCACCGCCGTCCTGCTCATCACGCACGACCTCGGGGTCGCGGCGGACCGCGCCGACCGGATCGTCGTGCTCGAGCGCGGCGTCGTCGTCGAGGAGGGCACCGCGGACCAGGTGCTGCACGACCCGCGCCACCCGTACACCCAGCAGCTCATCGCGGCGGCGCCGAGCCTCGCGAGCTCGCGCCTGGTCGCGGGCGGCACCCCGGAGACGACGCCGGGCGACGGCGTCGTCCCGCGCGCCGACGCGAGCCGCGCCGCGGTCGCGAGCCGCGCCGACGGTCAGGGGATCACGGTGCCCGACGGCGCCGGTCCGGACACCGCGAGCGCGCCCGTCCTCGCGGTGCGGGACCTGCGCAAGGAGTTCACGCTGCCGCGGGGCGCCGCGCACCGGACGCTCGTCGCCGTGGACGGCGTGAGCCTCGCGGTCGGGCGGGGCGAGACGTACGCGCTCGTGGGGGAGTCCGGCTCCGGCAAGAGCACGACGGCGCGGCTCGCCCTCCGGCTCGAGCGGCCCACCGCGGGCACGGTCGAGTTCGCGGGCGAGGACATCACGACGGCGCGCGGCGAGCGGCTGCGGTCGCTGCGCCGTGGCTTCCAGGTGGTCTACCAGTCCCCGTACGCGTCGCTCGACCCGCGGTTCACCGTCGAGCAGATCGTCACCGAGCCGCTGCGGGCGTACCGGGTCGGGTCGCCGTCCGAGCGTGCCGACCGGGCGCGTGCGCTCGTCGAGGACGTCGCGCTCCCGCCCGACGTGCTCCGGCGGGGACCGCGCGAGCTCTCGGGCGGCCAGCGCCAGCGTGTCGCCATCGCGAGGGCGCTCGCCCTGAACCCGGCGCTCGTCGTGCTCGACGAGCCCGTCTCGGCGCTCGACGTGTCCGTGCAGGCCCAGATCCTCGAGCTGCTCGTGCGGCTGCAGGCCGAGCACGGGCTCGCATACCTGTTCATCTCGCACGACCTCGCGGTCGTGCGCCAGGTGTCCGACCACGTCGGCGTCATGCACCGCGGGCGCGTCGTCGAGCAGGGGGCGGCCGAGCAGATCCTGCTCGACCCGCAGGAGGAGTACACGCGCGAGCTCGTGGCGGCCATCCCCGGCCGACGCGCGCTCCAGGACGCGTCCCGGGCGTCGTCCACGACCGCAGGGAGCGCACGATGACCGTCGCCGCCGCGCGAGCCGCAGAGCTCCGCACCCGACCGAGCGCAGCGCCGCGCGTCCTCGCCGACCCCGCCCCCGCGCCGTCGCGCACCGGGCTCGCCGGCCGCACCACCGAGCTGCTCCAGGCGATGATCCGCAACGCGTGCGTCAACGACGGCACCGTCGGCTCGGGGCACGAGGCGCGCAACGCGCGCGCCGTCGCCGACGCGCTCGACGGCCTCGACCTCGAGGTCGAGTGGGTCGAGCCGCGCCCCGGCCGCACGTCGCTCGTCGCGCGCCTGCGCGGCACCGACCCGGAGGCGCCGTCGCTCGCGCTCGTCGGGCACACCGACGTCGTCCCCGTCGAGCCGGAGGGGTGGACGCGCGACCCGTTCGGCGGCGAGCTGGTCGACGGCTGGGTCTGGGGCCGGGGTGCGATCGACATGCTGGGACTCACGTCCGCGTTCACGGTCGTCATGCGCGCGGTCGCGGAGAGCGGGCGGCGGCTGCGCGGCGACCTCGTGCTCGCCGCCGTCGCCGACGAGGAGCACGGCAGCACGTGGGGCGTCGACTGGATCACGCAGCACCGGTACGACCTCGTGGACGTCGACGCGGTCCTCACGGAGTCGGGCGGGGTGCCGGTGGGGTCCCGGGGGAGCCGCACGATCGCGGTCGGGGAGAAGGGCGGCGCCGGGCGCCGGCTGCGGGTCTTCGGGCGGCCCGGGCACGGGTCGGGGCCGTACGGGTCGCTCAACGCGATCGTGCTCGCGGCCGAGGCCGTGCGGCGGATCACCGCGCACCGCGGGCCGGTCGTCATCGGCGACCTGTGGCGCCGCTACGTCGACGCGCTCGACCTCGCGCCCGACGTGCGGGCCGCGCTGCTCGACCCCGCCCGGATCGACGACGCGCTGCCCGAGCTCGGTGCGCTCGCGTCGGTCGCGCACGCCACGACGCACACGACCGTCGCGCCGACCGTGCTGCACGCCGGCTCGAAGCCCAACGTCATCCCCGGGCTCGCCGAGGTCACGCTCGACATCCGCGTCCTCCCGGGCGCGACCCCGCAGGACGTGGCCGACCTGCTCGACGACGCGCTCGGCGACCTGCGCGAGCACGTGCACGTCGAGGGGGACTGGTTCGGCGAGGCCTCGCAGTCGCCCACCGACGGCGCGGCGTACGCGGCGATCGAGCGGGCCGTGCGCGCGCACGCGGGCGCCGACGTCGTGCCGGTCCTCGGGACCGGCGGCACGGACGGGCGCTTCTTCCGCCGCCGCGGCGTGCCGGCCTACGGGTTCGGGCTGCTCAGCGAGCAGTGGGACCCCGGGGTCTTCCGTTCCCTCTTCCACGGGAACGACGAGCGCGTCGACGTCGAGTCGCTGGGGCTCACGGCCACCGCGCTGCACGACGTCGTGACGAGCTACCTCGGGTGAGCGGTCATCCGGGTGACGGCCGGCCGTGGCGGTGACGACGGACGGTCGGGCGTCGCGGGCCGTGCTGCGGGTCTGCCTCGCGACCGGGTTCGTCACGCTGCTGGACTCGGCGATCCTCACCGTCGCGGCACCCGCGCTCCGCAGCGAGCTCGGGGCGACGACCGCGCAGCTCCAGTGGATCCTCGCCGGGTACTCGCTGACGTTCGGGCTCGCGCTCGTCCCGGCGGGCCGCCTCGGCGACCGGCTCGGGCGTGGTGGCCCGCTGGCCGTCGGGCTCGCCCTGTTCGCCGTGGGGAGCCTCGTCGGCGCGACGGCCTCCGACGCCGACGTGCTCGTCACCGCGCGACTGCTCCAGGGCGTCGGCGCCGGGACTGCGAACCCGCAGGTCATCGGCCTGCTCCAGGACCACTACGCCGGGCCGGCCCGCGCGCGTGCGCTCGGGGCGTACGCCTCGACGGGCGCGTTCGCCATGGTCGTGTCCCCGCTCGTCGGCGGCGGGATCCTGTCCCTCCTCGGGCCGGCAGCGGGGTGGCGCGCCGCCGTCGGGCTCGCCGCGCCCCTGGGGCTCGCCGTGGCCGTCGTCGCCCTGCGCGTGCTGCGCCGCGGCTCGACGGGCGCGGGGCGCGGGACACCGCCCGGTGGTCGCGTCGGCGGCGGGTTCGACGCCGTCGGGCTGGTGCTCGTGACGCTCGTGACGCTCGGGCTGCTCGTCCCGTTCGTCGCCGAGGGGCCGCGCGCCGTCGTGCTGCCGCTGTCGCTCGGGGTGGTCGTGGCCGCCGCCGGGGCGCTCGTCGCGTGGGAGCCGCGCTACGCACGGCGCGGTCGGACACCGGTTCTCGCGCCCGTCCTCCTGCGTTCCCCGACCTACGTGCTGGGCTGCGTCGTCGCGGCGTTCAGCTTCGGTGCCGCGCTCGGATACTCCGCCGTCCTCATGCTGTTCCTCCAGGACGGCGCGGGCCTCAGCCCGGTCCAGGCAGGCCTGGTCACGACGCCGGGCGCGATCGCCTCGGTCGTGGCGGCGAACCTCTCGTGGCGGCTGTTCCGCCGGTTCGGCCGCCGCGGCGTGACCGTGGCCGTCGGCGCGAAGGCGCTCGTGGCCGCGGCCACGGCCCTCGCGGTGGCGGTCGCGCCCACGTCGACGGTGGTCGCCGTGCTCGTCCTGTCGCAGGTGCTGACGGGTGTCGTCGCGGGGCTGACGATCTCGCCCAACCAGACGCTCACGCTCGAGGGCGCCCCCGGCACGGAGCGCGGCGTCGCCGGCGCGGCGCTCCAGCTCGTGCAGCGCGTCGCCGCGACGGTCTGCATCGCCGCGATGACGGGCGCGTTCGTGGCGCGGACCGGCGTCGCGGTCCCGGGCGTCCTCGACGCGCACCGCGACGGGCTCGTCGTCGTGAGCGCCGCCGTCGCGGCACTGGCGCTCGTCGCGTGGGCGGCGTCCCTGCTCGACGAACGGCTCGCCCGTCCCTCGCCGAGGTAGAACCGCCGGTCGCGAGGTAGAGCACCAGGTGTTCTACCTCGCGACCGGCGGCTCTACCTCGCGGGGCCGGGCTGGTCAGGCCTCGCGGTTCTCCGACGAGAGGAACCAGGCCTGCTTCTCCAGGTCGGCGATGATCTCGTGCAGGATGTCGGCGCTCGTCGGGTCCTCGGCGTCGACGCCGTCGTGGACCTCCCGCACGACCTCGACCGTCTGGGCGAGGCGCTCGACGATGGCGTCGACCGTGTCGCCGACGGAGACGAGGCCTGCCGGGTACGGCGAGAGGTCGGTCGTCGTGGCGACGGTCTCGGTGCGGCCGTCCGGCACGACCTGGAGCGCGCGCATGCGCTCGGCGACGGTGTCGCTGTGCTCGCGCGCGGCGTCCACGACGTCGTCGAGCTGGAGGTGCAGGTCGCGGAACCCGCGGCCCGTGACGTTCCAGTGGGCCTGCTTGCCCTGGACGTGCAGGTCGACGAGCGCGACGAGCACGCGCTGGAGGTGCGAGCGGAGCGCCTCCGACGCCTCGAAGCGGGCGGTGGCCCGGTGGATGGTGGGTGCGGACATGGTGCTCCTCGCTCTCTCGGGGGTCTCCCGGAACGTGCGGCGGTCACCCGGCTTCCGTCGGTGCCGACTCGTGACTCGTTCTCTTGAACGATTCCAGACTAGGCACCATTCCCCGTCCCCGCCAGCAAGGGCAGGCGTGCCTGACCTGCGGTGACGCGCCGGCGGCACCTGCCGCGACGAGACCCGTCACGTTCTCTCGCCAGGTGAGAGGACCGGCCCTCGCTCTTGCCGCGGGGCGCTCGCGGTGGTCCGCTGGCGGCATGACCGATGACCGTACCCCCGCCGCTCCTCCCGCCCTCGCACGCCCGGCCGCGCGCACGCTCGGTACGGGCGACGCCGCGCTCACCGTCTCCGCCCTCGGGTTCGGCGGCATGTCCGTCACGGACGCCTACGGACCGGCGGACGCCGTCGAGGCGGAGGCCGTGCTGCGCCGGGCGGTCGAGCTCGGGGTCACGCTCATCGACACGGCGGACGTCTACGGGCACGGCCGCAACGAGGAGCTCATCGGCCGGGTGCTGGGCGCCCACCGCGACCAGATCGTCCTCGCGTCGAAGTTCGGGCTTCCCCCGGCCGGCGGCCACTCCGACGGCCGTCGCGTCGACGGGCGCCCCGAGTACGTCCGCTCCGCGATCGACGCGAGCCTGCGCCGCCTCGGTACCGACCGGCTCGACCTGTACTACCTGCACCGCATCGACCCGCAGGTCCCGATCGAGGAGACCATCGGGGCGCTCGCCGAGCTGGTCGAGGCCGGCAAGGTCCGGACGATCGGGCTCTCGGAGCCGTCGGCGGCCACCGTGCGCCGCGCGCACGCCGTCCACCCGGTCACCGCCGTCCAGAGCGAGTACTCGCTGTGGACGCGCGACCCGGAGGACGAGGTCCTGCCGACGCTGCGCGAGCTCGGTATCGGGTTCGTCCCGTTCTCGCCGCTCGGTCGCGGCATCCTCACGGGCACCGTCGACGCGACGGACGGTTTCGCCGAGGACGACGTGCGGCGCTCCCACGCCCGCTACGCGGGTGAGGCGTTCGAGCACAACCGCGGCCTGGTCCGGTCGCTCGAGCAGCTCGCGGCCGAGCGCGGCGTCACGACGGCGCAGCTCGCCCTCGCGTGGCTCCTCGCCCAGGGTGACGACATCGTCCCGATCCCCGGGACGAAGCGCCTCGCGTACCTGGAGCAGAACGTCGCGGCCGCCTCGATCGAGCTCACCTCGGACGACGTCGCGGCGATCGGAGCGGCCATCCCGCGCGGGGCCGTGCAGGGCGTCCGTCACCCGCAGCCGGACCTGCTCGCGGGATGAGCGCCGACGCAGCGGCCGTGCCCGCGACACCCGCGCCCCCGCCCGACGAGGCGGCCGCTCGCCGCCCGCTCGCCGTGCACTGGTTCCTGCCGACGTCGGGCGACGCGCGCGGGATCGTGGACGGCGCGCACGCGAAGGACACTCCTGGCCGGGCGACCGGGTTCCGCGCGCCGTCGCTCGACTACCTGGAGCAGGTCGCGGTCGCTGCCGACCGCCTCGGCTACGAGGGCGTGCTCACACCGACGGGGACGTGGTGCGAGGACGCGTGGCTGGTCACGTCCGCGCTGATCCGCAGCACGGAGCGGCTGAAGTTCCTCGTCGCGTTCCGCCCGGGCCTCGTCTCGCCGACGCTCGCCGCGCAGATGGCCGCGACGTTCCAGCGCCTGTCCGGGGGGCGGCTGCTCCTCAACGTCGTCACGGGCGGCGACGAGAACGAGATGCGCCGGTTCGGCGACTGGCTCGAGCACGACGAGCGGTACGACCGCACGCGCGAGTTCCTCGAGGTCGTGCGCGGCGTGTGGGACGAGGCGCCGCTCTCCTACGAGGGCACGCACTACCGGATCGCCGACGCCCGGACGTCCGCGCCGCCGGACCCGCGCCCCGAGATCTTCTTCGGCGGATCGTCGGAGGCCGCGCTGCCCGTCGCGGCGGCCCAGGCCGACGTCTACCTCACGTGGGGGGAGCCGCCCGCGCAGGCGCGCGAGAAGATCGAGCGCGTGCGCGAGCTCGCCGCCGCGCAGGGGCGCACGATCCGCTTCGGGGTGCGCCTGCACGTCATCACGCGCGACCGGTCGGCCGACGCGTGGGACGTCGCGCAGCGGTTCCTCGACGACCTCACGCCCGAGCAGATCGCGGGCGCCCAGCGGCTCCTCGGCTCGTCCGGGTCGGTCGGGCAGCAGCGCATGGTCGCGCTCCACGGCGGCGGCGACCTCGCGGCCACCCGGCGCGCGCGGGACCTCGAGATCCACCCCGGGCTGTGGGCAGGCGTCGGGCTCGTGCGCGGTGGCGCCGGGACGGCGCTCGTCGGCAGCCACGAGGAGGTCGCCGACCTGATCGAGGAGTACCGCGCGGCCGGTTTCGACGAGCTCGTGCTCTCGGGCTACCCGCACCTCGAGGAGGCGTACTGGTTCGCGGAGGGCGTCCGACCGCTGCTCGACGCGCGCGGCCTCACCGCTCCCGTCGCGCGTGCCGGCGGCGGCGCATCGCGCACCCACGCCGTGCCGTTCTGACCCGCTTCCCGACCCCGCCCGCGCTCCCGGTGCGCCGGACCCGCAGGACGGGAAAGCCATGGCTCGCCGCGGTGCGCGGACCTAGACTGGAGGAGTCCTGTGGGTCTCCCCGCGCAGAGGTCGGCTCCGATGTCGTGGCTGCTCATGATCTGGTGCGCGACGGCGTGCACGGCCGCCGCCGCGTGGTGGGTGCTGCGCCGCGCCGGGCGGCCCCCGAGCCACCGGACGGACGGCCGGCCCGGCTTCCTGCGGCGGCGCCCGCCGACCCCCGACCCGCTCGCGACGCTCGCGCTCCAGGTGCGGCTCAGCGAGCTCGCGGCGGAGATGCGGCGCATCGAGGCGGACCCGGAGGTCTTCGCCCGCGCCCACCACTATCTCGCGGTCCAGGGCGCCTACGACGCGCTGCTGCGCGAGGCGTGCCGGCTCACCGGGCTCTCGGTCGAGGACGCGCCGCTGCGGGCCGGGTTCCGCACGGGCGACGACGAGCGGTTCCGCGAGGAGCTCGAGCTGAGCGCGCGCGGCTGGAGCTGGTGACCGGTCCACCCGTGAGGGGCGGCGCGGGACGGGCGAGGGGCCCGACGGCGGTACGTCCGCCGTCGGGCCCCTCGCCCGTGGTGTCCCCCAGCGTGCGGGTCAGAGCGCCGAGTGGTCCCCGATCCGGTGGTAGGTGCGATCGTGGTACACGAGGGGCGACGGCGTGCCGACCGCCTCGTCGCGCCGCGGGTCCGCGCCCGCGCCGACGCTCGACGCGAGCGCGCGCAGCGACACGAGGTAGGAGTCACCCACCGGCGTGCGCTGGACCACGCGGCCCCGGACCCACGAGAGGGCCCCGTCGATGACGGGTTCGCCGGTGCCGAGGCGCGACCAGCCGCCGTCGGCGAACCGGTCGATGCCGCTCGTGGCGAAGCGTGCCGAGACGTCGTCCTGGTGGTCGGCGAGGAAGCTCACCGTGAGCGTGCGCGCGGCGGAGACCGCGGGCCACGACGACGACGTCGACGCGAGCGAGAACGCGAGCAGCGGGGGTGCGGCCGAGACGGAGATGACCGACGTCGCGGTGAACCCGACGAGACGGCCGTCGTGCTCGAGCGCGATCACGGCGACCCCGGCCGGGTGGCCGCGGAACACGGACTTGTACTCGTCGGGGGAGAGCTGCGGCTCGTCCTGCTCTGCCAGGAGGGCCTCCAGGTGGGTGAGCTCGGCGGTCATCGGGCCACCCCCGCGAACGCGTCGGCGACGGCCTGGTCGGCGTGCGGCGGGTCGCCGCCGTCCACCCCGGGGAGCGGCGTCGCGGCGCGGCGCAGCGCGTCGCCCTCACGGGCGAGCCACGCGTCCACGACGGGGCCCAGGTCCGCGAGCTGCGGCTCGGTGACCGTGAGGGAGCGGGTCGGGACGACGGCGCCCAGCTCGACGAGCACGGGCCGCAGGTGCACCTCGCCGACGAGCGCGTGGGCGGGGTTGCCCGACACGACGAGCGGCACGACGACGACGCCCGCGAGCCCGTCCGGGCCGTAGAGGTCGAGGAACGCCTTGAGGAGCCCGGTGTACGACGCCTTGTAGACCGGCGTCGCCACGACGGCGACGGTCGCCGCGGCGAGCCGGTCGCGCGCGGCGTCCGCTGCGGGGCGCTCGGGGGCGAGGATCTCGGTGGCGAACGTCGCGAGGTCGATCGTCGAGACGTCGGCCGTGCCGAGGAGGGCGGCGACGCGGTGCGCCACGGACTCGGCGGCGCCGAGCGTCCGCGAGCCGGGGCGCGGGTTGCCGGAGACGGCGAGGACCGTCGGGGAGAGGGAGCGGTGGGTCATGTGTACCTCGCAGTAGTCGTCGATCACGCTTGCCGCGCGGCCGTCCCGCGGGTGCGGGGCCGGTCGCGCGCGGCCTGGTCATCTCCCGGAGCACCCCGCCGTGACAGGGGGTTGCCGACCAGCGAGCCGGGGCTTGGCACTGGTGCTCGTGACCTTGGGGACGGGTATAGCAACGGCTCCACGAAAACCGCACCAGATCGATCGGGTTTCTCAGTGGGTGGACGGTTGTGTCCTTCCCGGGGGCCCTGCGCGACGTCTCCGGGTGCGCAGGGAGTGAGACGGCGGTACGGGAACTTCTGGCACAGGCGTACCGTCAGCAGGAGTTTCCGCCCAGACGAGGAGTACCCATGGACAGCCGACTGCAGTCCGTCTACGACGAGGTCCTGCGTCGCAACCCCGGCGAGGCCGAGTTCCACCAGGCCGTGCGCGAGGTCTTCGACTCGCTCGGCCCCGTGCTGCGCAAGCACCCGCGCTACGTCGAGGCGGCCGTCCTCGAGCGCGTGTGCGAGCCCGAGCGCCAGATCATCTTCCGCGTCCCGTGGGTGGACGACACGGGCCGCGTGCAGATCAACCGCGGCTTCCGGGTCGAGTTCAACTCGGCGCTCGGTCCGTACAAGGGCGGCCTGCGGTTCCACCCGTCGGTCTACCTCGGGATCGTCAAGTTCCTCGGCTTCGAGCAGATCTTCAAGAACTCGCTCACCGGCATGCCGATCGGCGGCGGCAAGGGCGGGTCGGACTTCGACCCCCGCGGCCGCTCCGACGGCGAGGTCATGCGGTTCTGCCAGTCGTTCATGACCGAGCTGTACCGGCACATCGGCGAGAACACCGACGTCCCGGCCGGTGACATCGGCGTGGGCGGCCGCGAGATCGGCTACCTGTTCGGCCAGTACAAGCGGATCACCAACCGCTACGAGTCCGGCGTCCTCACGGGCAAGGGGATCTCGTGGGGCGGCTCGCTCGTGCGCACCGAGGCGACGGGGTACGGCACCGTGCTCTTCGCGCAGAGCATGCTCGAGACGCGCGGGCAGGAGCTCGACGGCCGGCGCGTCGTGGTCTCCGGCTCGGGCAACGTCGCGATCTACGCGACCGCCAAGGCCCAGCAGCTCGGCGCGAACGTCGTCGCCTTCTCCGACTCCTCCGGCTACGTCGTGGACGAGGCCGGCGTCGACCTCGACCTGCTGCGTCAGATCAAGGAGGTCGAGCGCGGCCGCGTCGCCGACTACGCGGCCCGTCGCCCGGGGGCGCGCGTCGTCACCGACGGCTCCATCTGGGACGTGCCGTGCGACGTCGCGCTGCCGTGCGCGACGCAGAACGAGCTCGACGAGAGCGCGGCCAAGCAGCTCGTGGCGAACGGCGTCGTCGCGGTCGCCGAGGGCGCCAACATGCCGACGACGCCCTCCGCCGTCGCGCTCCTCCAGGAGGCGGGCGTGCTGTTCGCTCCCGGCAAGGCCGCGAACGCCGGCGGCGTCGCGACCTCGGCGCTCGAGATGCAGCAGAACGCGTCGCGCGACTCGTGGTCGTTCGAGTACACGGAGGAGAGGCTCGCGCAGATCATGGCGGGCATCCACGACCGGTGCGTCGAGACGGCCGACGAGTACGGGACGCCCGGCAACTACGTGCTCGGCGCCAACATCGCGGGCTTCACCAAGGTCGCCGACGCGATCCTCGCGCTCGGCGTCATCTGACCGTCGTCTACCCTGGCCGACGGCCGCCGTCGCGCACGCCGCGCGACGTGACGGCCGCCGGACCGGACGACGGGAGAACGCAGTGACGACCACCGACCCCGAGGGCCCCGTCGTGCGCGCGGGCCGCGACGTCGTGCTCGAGCTCGCGGTGCAGGACCCGGACGGCGTCCGGGTGGCCGCCTCCGTGGGCGCCCGGCGGGTCGAGCTGTGCGTCGGACTGGGCGCGACGGGCGGGCTCACGCCGAGCGCGGGTCTGGTGGAGGCGGCCGTCGTCGCGGCTGCCGACGCCGCGAGCCGTGCACCTGCCGTCGAGGTCCACGTCCTGGTGCGGCCGCGCCCGGGAGGGTTCGTCCTCTCGGCCGCCGACCTCGACGTGCAGGTCCGCGACGTCCGGGCCGCGGTCGCGGCGGGTGCGGCGGGCGTCGTGGTCGGCGCCCTGACGCTGGACGGTGTCGTGGACGTCGCCGCCGTGCGCGCCCTCGTCGAGGCGGCCGACGGGCGCGAGGTGACGTTCCACCGCGCGGTCGACGTCGTCGCGGACCCGCTCGCGGCCCTCGACGCGCTCGCCGGAGCGGGCGTGGTGCGCGTGCTGACGTCGGGGGGAGCCGCCCGCAGCATCGACGGCGTCGAGCGCCTGCGCGCCATGTCGGCGTACGCCCGCGGACCCCTGGGCGGCCGCGTCCAGGTCATGGCCGGTGGGGGAGTGCAGCCCCGGGACGTCGGCGCGCTCGTGGCCGCCGGCGTGGACGCCGTGCACCTCTCCGCGAAGCGCGTCGTCGCGGATGACGCCGGTCCCGGCGGTGGTGGGGACGCCGGCTACGAGGTCACGGACCCCGAGGTCGCCGCGGCGGCGAGCGCGGCCCTCCGCGCCGCCCCGTAGCGCTGACCCCTCCGCGCGCGTGCGCTCGTGACGCGCTCGCGACGCCACGTCTCGACATCGCCTGACCGGCCGGTCCCCGCCACGCGGGGGCCGGCCGTCGCCCTCTGCCGGCACGATCGCCGTCGGTCATGTCTCAGTTAGGTAACTTTCCTGTCGTATTCCTCGGCGACCCCGTATCGATTAGTTAGTGTTCCTGCCACACGCCCCAGGGCGCACGACGAACGACGCGAGGACGCGTCGTCCATGCGAAAGGACCGATGATGATTCGAAGCACGGCGCGCAAGCGTCTGCTCACGGCGGTTGCGCTCGTGACCGGCGTGACTCTCCTGGCCGCGGGCTGCTCCGGTGGCGGCAGCAACGGTGACGGCGACGAGGGCGCGAGCGGGGGACGCACGCTCAACGTGTGGGCCGGGACGCAGACGCCGATCGTCGCGAACTTCAACCCGTACTCGCCGAACCCGCTGCACGCGGCGAACGGCGCGATCTACGAGCCGCTCTTCTACTACAACAAGGCCCAGGCCAGCGACCCCGAGCCTCGGCTGGGCGAGTCCTTCGAGTGGTCCGAGGACGGCACCGAGCTCACGGTGAAGCTCCGCGAGGGCGTCAAGTGGACCGACGGCGAGGACTTCGACGCCGACGACGTCGTCTTCTCGCACACCAACGAGGCCGCCAAGCGCGACTTCGTGGTCTCGGTCGAGGCCGTCGACCCGTACACCGTGAAGTGGACGTTCGACTCCCCGCAGTTCACCTCCGAGGTCCAGCTCCTCGGCACCTCGCTCGTCGTGCCGGAGCACATCTGGTCCGAGGTCGACGACCTCGTGACGTTCGCGAACGAGAACCCGGTCGGCACCGGCCCGTACAAGGCCGACGCCGTCACGGAGGCGGCCTACACGGTCGTCGCGAACGAGGACTACTGGGCCGGCGCGCCCCAGGTCAAGAAGGTCCGCTACCTGGGCATCGACCAGAACCAGAGCGCCGAGGACCTCATGACCACGGGCAAGGTCGACTGGACGGCCATGTTCGTGGCCGACCCCGACCGCATCACCGCGGACGGGCGCCTGAGCATGATCAACACGCCGCAGGACCCGACGACGATCTACACGTGCGTGTCGGTCGACCTCGGCTGCACCGGCCCGCAGACCGACGTCGCGGTGCGTCAGGCGATCAACCTCGCCATGGACCGCACCGAGATCAACGACAAGGCGTTCGCCGGCCTCGCCGCGACCGCGTCCCCGACGTTCGCGCTGCTCGGTCGCGACGACCGCTGGATCTCGCCCGACGTCGAGGCGGAGAGCCCGCAGACGGCCGACGCCGCGGCCGCGTCGAAGGTCCTCGAGGACGCCGGCTACACCAAGGGTGCGGACGGCATCTACGAGAAGGACGGCCAGAAGGTCGAGATGACCCTCATCACGGTCGACGGCTGGAACGACTACAACGCGGTGGGCGACCTGCTCGTCGAGCAGGCGAAGGCTGCCGGCATCTCGATCGTCCACAACAAGCTCACGCAGCAGGAGATGTCGGACGCGCGCGTCGCGGGCACCTACCAGCTCATGGTCGGCGGCATCACGGCTCCGTCGCTCGACGACCCGTTCAGCATCTACCGCCAGTGGATGACGACGGACTACACGCGACCCGTCGGTGAGGTCATGGAGTCCGGCCTCTTCAACTACGTGCGCTACACCAACCCGACGGTCGACGCCGCGGTCGATGCGGCCGCCTCGACGAACGACGAGGCCGCGAAGCAGGAGCAGTACGCGGTCATCCAGGGGGAGATCGCCCGCGACCTGCCCTACATCCCGGTGGTCGTCAACGCGTCGCAGACGTTCATGGACACGAAGGACTTCACGGGCTGGCCGACCGAGGACGACCTCTACGCCTTCCCGCCGTCGTGGAGCACGGTCTCGCTGGGCGTCGTGCTCTCGAAGCTCGAGCCGACGAGCTGATGCGACCGCGCCGAGGAGGAGGACCGGGGAACGAGGGACACGCATCATGAGGTACTACGCACGACGGATCACGTTCTACGTGATCACCCTCTGGGCAGCGGTCTCGCTGAACTTCCTCATCCCGAAGCTCATGCCGGGTGACCCCAAGCAGATCTTCATCGACAAGTTCCTGCGCAAGGGCGGCGAGCTGACGCCCCAGATGCAGAACAGCATCGACCTCCTCTTCGGCGCGGACGGCGACGCCTCCCTGTGGGACCAGTACGTGGACTACTGGGGGCGTCTGTTCCAGGGAGATCTCGGGATCTCCATCACGTACTACCCCCAGCCCGTCACCGAGCTGATCGGCCAGGCCCTCCCCTGGACGGTCGGGCTCGTGGGACTCGCGACGATCATCTCGTTCGTCCTGGGTGTCGGGCTGGGGGCGTGGGCCGGCTGGAAGCGCGGCACGTGGGTGGACAGCATCATCCCCGCGTCGACGCTCCTCCAGGCGGTGCCCTACTTCTGGCTCGCCCTCATCCTCGTCTCGGTCTTCTCGGTCTCGACCGGGTGGTTCCCGCGGATCGGCAGCTACGACATCTTCGGCTTCGACAACGGCCCCGAGTGGTCGTGGGCGTTCGTCGGCAGCGTGATCTACCACGGGTTCCTGCCCGCGCTGACGATCGTGCTCTCGTCGGTGGGCGGCTGGCTGCTCGGCATGCGCAACATGATGGTGTCCACGCTGTCCGAGGACTACGTCACGACGGCCGAGGCCAAGGGCCTGCGCCGGATGCGCGTCGCGATCACGTACGCGACCCGCAACGCCGCGCTCCCGTCGTTCGCCGGGTTCGGCGTCGCGCTCGGTTTCGTCGTGGCCGGGTCGGTCGTCATGGAGCAGGTCTTCAGCTACCCGGGTCTGGGCAAGCTCCTGTTCAACGCGGTCCAGGCGAGCGACTTCGCGCTCATGCAGGGCACGTTCCTCGTGATCACGCTCGCCGTGCTCGCGGCGAACTTCCTCATGGACATCATCTACGGATTCATCGACCCGAGGGCGCGCGCCAATGTCTGACAACACCCGCGAGACGGAGATCGTGACACCCGCCGCCGACGCGGCCCCCGCCGCCACGGTCGTGGTCGACGGGCTCGCCCCGGCGACGACCACCGAGGGGATCGTCCCCGACGTCCGCGACGTCCCCGCGGCGCTCGACCAGGGCGCCCCCGCCGCGCCCGCCCGCCGTGGCCTGCGCGCGATGCTCCCGCGCCGGTCCGGCAAGCTCACCGCCGGGATCGTCCTCGTGGTCGGCATCCTGCTGTTCACGTTCGTCGCGCCGTTCTTCACCCAGGACCCGCGCTCCACGGCGAACGCCCGGTTCCTGCCGCCGAGCGCCGAGCACCTGCTCGGCACCAACCACATCGGGAACGACATCTTCGCCCAGGTCGCGTACGGCGGGCAGGGCTCCCTGATGGTGGGTCTCATCGCCGGCGCGATCGCGCTCGTGCTGTCGATCGTGTTCGGCATCGTCGCGGGCTACCGGGGGCGGTTCACCGACGAGGCCCTCTCGCTCGTCACGAACATCATGCTCGTCATCCCGGGCCTGCCGCTGATCATCGTCATCTCGGCCTACCTCCAGACGCGGTCCCTGGTCATCGTCGCGGTGATCCTGGGGCTCACGGCCTGGCCCGGTGCGGCGATCGTGCTCCGCATGCAGGCCAAGTCGCTGCGTGCGCGCGACTACGTGTCCGCCGCGCGCGTGGCGGGCGAGAAGACGCCGCGGATCATCCTCGTGGAGATCTTCCCCAACCTCCTGCCGCTCCTCACGGCGCAGTTCCTCGGCGCGGTGCTCCTCGCGATCCTCGCCGAGGCGGGGCTGTCGTTCCTCGGGCTCGGTCCGTCGGGCTCGATCACCTGGGGCACGATCCTCAACCAGGCGAGCGCCAACAACGCGCTGAGCCTCGGCATGTGGTGGTGGTTCGTCCCGCCGGGCCTCCTCATCGCGCTCTTCGGCTGCGGGCTCGCGCTCATCAACTTCAGCCTGGACGAGATCATCAACCCCCGGCTGCGACTGGGCCCGGCCGCGGTCAAGAGCGTGCGCAAGGCCCGCAAGGCCGGCCTCGCCGTGGACGCGGATCCTGACGGCGCGGGGTCGGGCGCCGACGGCAACGACCCCGACGGTACGGACACCGACGCCGACGACGCGAAGGAGACGGTGGGCGCATGACCGCCACGACCACGGCCACCGGGCCGCTGACCAGCGAGGGCCACGCCGCCTACCTCGTCGGCAAGGAGCCGGTGCTCACCGCGCGGCACGTCTCGATCGACTACGAGGTCGAGCCGGTCGTCCACGCCGTCAAGGACGTGTCCCTCACGCTGCACCGTGGCGAGATCCTCGGCCTCGCGGGCGAGTCGGGCTGCGGCAAGACGACGCTCGCGTACGGGATCAACCGCCTCCTCAAGCCCCCGGCGCTCCTGACGTCCGGCACGGTGACGTTCCACGACCAGGACGGCGACGACGTCGACGTCGTCGCGCTCTCCGGTGACGCCCTGCGCGCGTTCCGGTGGGACAAGGTCTCCATGGTGTTCCAGGGCGCGATGAACTCGCTCAACCCGGTGATCAGCGTGCGTGACCAGCTCGGGGACGTCCTCAAGACCCACCGGCCCGGGATGTCGCGCAAGGACCGGGCGACCCGGTCCGCGGAGCTCCTCGAGCTCGTGGGCGTCGACCCGCTGCGCCTCGACAGCTACGCGCACGAGCTGTCGGGCGGCATGCGGCAGCGCGTCATGATCGCGATGGCGCTCGCGCTCAACCCGCAGGTCATGATCATGGACGAGCCGACGACGGCCCTCGACGTCGTCGTCCAGCGCGGGATCCTGCGCGAGATCATGCGGCTGCGCGAGCAGCTCGGGTTCGCCGTCGTGTTCATCACGCACGACCTCCCGCTCCTGCTGGAGATCAGCGACCGCATCGCCGTGATGCTCCGCGGCGAGATCGTCGAGATCGACACGGCGGAGTCGATCTTCGAGGGCGCCCAGCACCCGTACACGCGCCGTCTGCTGGGCTCGTTCCCGAGCCTCACCGGCGACCGCGGCTCGTTCGTCCGCACGGGCGAGGGCACCGGCGAGAGCCAGGAAGGACCGCACGCATGAGCACCCTCGAGGTCCGCAACCTGGTCAAGGACTTCTCGATCCGCAAGGGCCTGCGGCGCACGCGCCTGCGCGCCGCGAACGACGTGTCGTTCACGCTGGAGCCCGGCAAGACGATCGCGGTCGTCGGCGAGTCCGGCTCGGGCAAGTCGACGGTGGCGCGCATGATCGCCCAGCTCGAGACGCCGACGTCGGGCGAGATCCTGCTGGACGGCAAGCCGTCCGCGCGCCGCGGCCGCGGCCTGGACGCCTACCGGCACGACGTGCAGATGGTGTTCCAGGACCCGTTCGCGTCGCTCAACCCGTTCCACACCGTGGGCCACCACCTCGAGCGGCCGCTGCGCCTGCACAAGGTCGCGCGCGGGCGCCAGGCGCTCGACGCGCGGGTCCACGAGCTCCTCGAGCGGGTGAACCTCACGCCGGCGCCCGTGTTCGCGGCCAAGCAGCCGCACGAGATGTCGGGCGGACAGCGGCAGCGCGTCGCGATCGCCCGGGCGCTCGCGCCGGGTGCGCGCTTCCTCGTGGCCGACGAGCCGGTGTCGATGCTCGACGTGTCGATCCGGCTGGGGGTGCTCAACCTGCTGGCCCGGCTCCAGCGGGAGGAGAACCTCGGGGTCCTCTACATCACGCACGACCTCGCGACCGCGCGGCACTTCAGCGACGAGATCCTCGTGATGTTCCGCGGGAACGTCGTCGAGCGCGGCCCGTCGGACCAGGTGATCCTCGACCCGCAGCACGACTACACCAAGCTGCTCCTCGGTGCGGCGCCCGAGCCGCAGAACCACGGGAAGCTGCGCGAGGAGGTGCGCCGCGAGCTCGCGGCGGCCGCGGCGGGGTCGGGCGGCGACGCCGACCGCGACCGGTTCGGCACGCGCGGCATGTGAGACCGGCGCACCCGCCGCCCGCTCGATCCGGGCGGCGGGTGTGCCTCCAGCCGTACGCGTCGGTGGTGGCGCGTACCCGCCGCGCGGGCCAGGTCTGTCGGACGCCCTGGCCCGCGCGCCCTCCTGCGCGCGCCGTCGTCCCTGATCCGGAGTTCGTGGCGGCCGCGGAGACGACCGCGCGGCAGACCGCCGGGCGGCGGGTGGGTAGGGTCGGGCTCGTGCCTGCCCGTCATCTGCGCCTCGCCCGCCCCGCCGAGTCCCCTGCGCCCAGGCCCACCGTGGACCCGGCCGCCACCGTGACCGGCGCGCTCGCGGCGCTGCGCCGTGAGATGGAGATCCCGGAGTCGTTCCCCGCCGCGGTGCTCGCCGAGGCGGAGGCCGTCGTCCGCGACGGTGACGTCATCGGCGACGGCCGTGTCGACCTGCGCGACGTCCCGTTCGTGACGATCGACCCGCCCGGGTCGATGGATCTCGACCAGGCGCTCCACCTCGAGCGCGCGGAGCACGACCCGTCTGGTCCTGAGGGTGCGGCGTTCGTCGTGCACTACGCCATCGCGGACGTCGGCGCGTTCGTCGCGCCGGGCGGGGCGATCGACGCCGAGGTGCACGAGCGTGGGACGACCCTGTACGCGCCCGACGGTCGCACCCCGCTCCACCCCGCCGTGCTCTCCGAGGGGGCGGCGAGCCTCCTGCCGGACGAGGAGCGCCCAGCGGCGGCGTGGCGCGTCGTGCTCGACGCGCGGGGCGAGATCCTCGACGCGACGGTCCGCCGCGCCGTCGTGCGCTCGACGCGGCGACTCACGTACGACGAGGCCCAGGCCGCGATCGACGCGGGCGCCTCCGAGGGCGCGGGCGGGGCCGCGCTCCTGCTGCTCCGGGAGGTCGGCGAGCTGCGGCTCGCGCGCGAGCGCGAGCGTGGGGGAGTGTCGCTCGAGGTCCCCGAGCAGGAGATCGTGCCGCGCGACGACGGCACGTTCGGTCTCGCGTTCCGCTCGACCCTCCCGGCGGAGGGGTGGAACGCCCAGATCTCGCTGCTCACGGGGATCGCGGCGGCGCGCCTCATGCGGGCGGGCGGGGTCGGCGTCTTCCGCGCGCTGCCCGAGGCCGACCCGCGCGACCTCGCGCGCCTGCGGCGCACCGCGCGCGCCCTCGGCATCGACTGGCCACGCGAGACGGCGTACGCCGACCTCGTGCCGACACTCGACTCGCGCGTCCCGCGCCACGCGGCCTTCCTCAACGAGGCGACATCGCTCTTCCGCGGCGCGTCCTACGAGGCGTTCGGGGGGACGGGGCAGGAGCCCGGCGTGCCCGACGACGCCGCCCACGCGGCGATCGGTGCCGAGTACGCGCACGTCACGGCGCCGCTGCGGCGGCTCGTGGACCGCTACGGCACGGAGGTGTGCCTCGCGCTGTGCGCGGGCGAGGAGGTGCCGCGCTGGGTGCTCGACGCGCTGCCCGGACTGCCGCGCACGATGGCGCGGACGGGTCAGCGCGCGGGGTCGTACGAGCGCGCGATCGTCGACGTCGTCGAGGCGGCGCTGCTGAGCGGGCGCGAGGGGGAGGAGTTCGACGGCGTCGTCGTCGACGTCGAGGACGACCGCGAGCGCGGCCGGCGCCTCGAGCGCGAGGGCGGCGACGCGTCGGGCGGGCGACGCGGCCAGGTGGTGCTCACCGACCCCGCGGTCCGCGCGCCGGTCGAGGGCACCGAGGGCGCCGACCTCCCGCTCGGCGACCCCGTCCGCGCGACGCTGCGCGAGGCGTCGGTGGCGGAGCGCCGCGTCCGGTTCACCGTCGGCTGAGGGTGGGCGGGGCGACCTAGGCTGGTCCTCGTGCCTGCTCGACGACGTACCGACCCGGCCGCCGGCCGCCTCGCCCTGGCGGCGTGGCGCGACGACCCCACCGACCGCACGGCCGTGACGACCGCGGTGCGGTTCACGCTCGAGGAGCTCGCGGACGTCGCGCCCGGGCACACGGTCGAGGTGCGCGTGCCGCCCGCGGGGGCGGTGCAGGCGGTCGAGGGCCCCCGGCACACGCGCGGGACGCCGCCCAACGTCGTGGAGACGGACCCCCAGACGTGGCTCGGTCTCGTGACCGGCACGCTCGCGTGGGCCGACGCCGTCGCGGCCGGCCGTGTCCGGGCCTCGGGCGAGCGCTCCGACATCTCGTGGCTCCTGCCGCTCCAGGCGGCGCGTCCCCGCTGAGGTCGCGCTCCGGACCGGGCGTCCGGGACGGGCGTGTTACCGGTGCGTAACGTTCTCGCCCCCAGGTCTGGCGGCGCGGGACGCGGAGGGCTAGCGTCCGATGATGATCGGCCGCCGTCCGTGCGGGCGCTCGCGGCACGACGACGTGCGGCGACGTTCTCGCGGCGGTGACGTGGCAGCAACCGCCCGTTCATCCAGGTGGGGTGCGATGTCCTGCGGAGGCAGGGCGTCGACCCGTCCGACTCGTGGACGTGAGCGGCTGCTGCCCGGCCGTCCGCACGAGATGAAGGAGTCAGCGTGACCGACCACCAGCACCTGCGGCGACGGAGGGTGGTGGCGGGCACGTTGACCGTGGCCCTCGCCGCGCCGCTCTCCGTCGCGGCGGCCACCGCCGCGAGCGCGGCGCCCGACGGGTCGGGCCTCGTCATCAACGAGGCCTACCTGAGCGGCGGCAGCGCCAACGCCCCCTACACCCACAAGTTCGTCGAGCTGTACAACCCCACGCAGGCGGCGATCGACCTCTCCGGCATGTCGCTCCAGTACCGCTCGGCGACGGGGACGGGCGCCTTCACCGGCGTCACGCCGCTGACCGGCACGGTCGCGCCCGGGGGCTACTTCCTCGTGCAGGGCGGCTCCAACGGGTCGACCGGCGCGGCGCTGCCGACGCCCGACGCGACCGGGGGCCTCAACCCGTCGGGCACGACGGGCACCCTCGCGCTCGTGCGCTCCACCTCGGCCGTCACGCTGCCCGCGGGCAACGCCGCGGGCGCCGCGAACGTCGTGGACCTCGTCGGGTACGGGACGTCGAACACGTTCGAGACCGCCGTCAGCCCCGCGCCGTCGGCCAACAACGTGCCGGCCTCGATCAACCGGACCGGGTTCGCGGACACCGACGACAACAGCAAGGACTTCTCGCTCTCGAGCACCGTCACCCCGCAGAACAGCGGCGACGACGGCGGTGGCCCCGACCCCGAGCCGGGCGAGGTCGTCCCCATCGCCGAGATCCAGGGCACGGGCGCGGCGAGCCCGCTCGTCGGCCAGACCGTCACGACGCGCGGCGTCGTCACGGCGACCTACCCCACGGGCGGCTACGACGGCTTCTACCTCCAGACCGAGGGCACGGGCGGCGACCTCGACGCCTCGCACACGGCGTCGGACGCGATCTTCGTCTACTCCAAGGCGGGCGCCGCGGCCGTGCAGGTCGGCGACCACGTCGAGGTCACCGGCGCGGTGTCCGAGTACTTCACGCTGACCCAGATCACGCCCGCGGCGGGTGGCTGGACGGTCCTCGACGAGGCGGCCGAGGCGGTCAAGCCGGCGAACGTCGCGTTCCCCGCGACCGACGCCGCGCGCGAGGTGCTCGAGGGCATGCTCGTGCAGCCCGCGGGCGACTACGTCGTCGCGGACAACTACGACACCAACTTCTACGGCTCGTTCCTGCTCGCGGCGGGCACGGACCCGTTCGTCCAGCCGACGTCGGCCGGGCGCCCGGGCAGCGCGGAGGCCGCCGCCGCGGTCACGGACCGTGCGGCGCGGGCCGTCGTGCTCGACGACGGGGCGACGACCAACTTCAACAACACGGCGAACAAGGGCATCCCGCTCCCGTACCTCACGGGCGGGGCGCCCGCGCGGGTCGGCGCCGGTGTGTCCTTCACGACGCCCGTCATCCTCGACTACCGGTTCGACGCGTGGACGTTCCAGCCGCTGACGCAGCTCACCGCCGGCGACGGCGGGAACGCCGCCACGGTGCAGCCGGCCACGTTCGCGGACACGCGCGAGGACGCCCCGGCCGAGGTCGGGGGCGACCTGTCGGTCGCGACGTTCAACGTGCTCAACTACTTCACGACGACCGGCGACCAGCTCACGGGCTGCACGTACTACACGGACCGCGCGGGCAACCCGATCACGGTCAACCGTGGCTGCGACGCCCGCGGCGCGGCGAACGCGGAGAACCTCGAGCGCCAGGAGACCAAGATCGTCGCCGCGATCGACGCGCTCGACGCCGACGTCGTCGCGCTCATGGAGATCGAGAACTCGACGCCGTTCGGCAAGGACCGCGACCAGGCGCTCTCCGACCTCGTCGACGCGCTCAACGACGCCGCAGGTGCCGACGAGTGGGCCTTCGTCCCGTCGCCGGCCGCGCTGCCGGACGAGGAGGACGTGATCCGGCTCGCGTACATCTACCAGGTGGACGCGGCCGAGCCGGTCGGGGACTCGCGGATCCTGCTCGACGACCCGGCGTTCGTCAACGCGCGCGAGCCCCTCGCGCAGGTGTTCCAGCCGGCAGGCGGGGTCTCTGAGGGTGACGACGCCGCGAGCGACGACGTGCTCGTCGTCGCGAACCACCTCAAGTCGAAGGGCTCCGGCACGCCCGTGCTGCCCGGCGACGAGGACTCGGGCGACGGCCAGGGCGCGTTCAACGCGTCGCGCGTCGCGCAGGCGACGGCGCTAGTCGGCTTCGCCGAGGACGTCGCGGCGGACGCGGGCACGGACAAGGTCCTGCTCGCGGGCGACTTCAACTCGTACTCCCAGGAGGACCCGCTCGAGGTCCTCAAGGACGCGGGCTACACGGACCTCGGCGAGACGACCGGCGAGCACACCTACCTCTTCGACGGGTACGTCGGCTCGCTCGACCACGTGTTCGCCTCGGCCGGGGCGGCCGGCGCCGTCACCGGCACGGACGTGTGGAACATCAACTCGGTCGAGCCCATCGCCAACGAGTACAGCCGGTACAACTACAACGCGTCGATCCTCTACGACACGACGCCGTTCCGGTCCTCCGACCACGACCCGGTGCTCGTCGGCCTGCAGCTCGGCGACGCCACGCCGGGGACGACGCAGCTCGACCTGCTGGCGATCAACGACTTCCACGGTCGCATCGACGCCAACACCGTGAAGTTCGCGGGCACGATCGAGCAGCTGCGCGCGGCGAACCCCGAGGGGACGGCGTTCGTCTCCGCGGGCGACAACATCGGCGCGTCGCTGTTCGCGTCGGCGCTCCAGGAGGACCAGCCGACGATCGACGTGCTGAACGCGCTCGACCTCGCGGCCTCGGCCGTGGGCAACCACGAGTTCGACCAGGGCATGGACGACCTCACGGGCCGCGTGTCCGACGAGGCGGACTGGGCCTACCTGGGGGCGAACGTCTACGACAAGGGCACGACGAACCCGGCCCTGCCGGAGTACCAGGTGGTCGAGATCGACGGCCTCGACGTCGGCTTCGTGGGCGTCGTGACCGAAGAGACCCCGACGCTGGTCACGCCGTCGGGCATCGCGGACCTCGACTTCGGGGACCCGGTCGAGGCGCTCAACCGCGTCACCGCCCAGCTCCAGGACGGCGACCCGGCGAACGGCGAGGCCGACGTGGTCGTGGGCCTCGTCCACGAGGGCGCGTCGGCGGGCACGCCGGACGGCGCGACGCTCGAGGAGGAGGTCGCCGCGGGCGGCGCCTTCGCGGACATCGTCAACGAGACCGACGCGCGCGTCGCGGCGATCTTCACGGGCCACACCCACAAGCAGTACGCGTGGGACGCGCCCGTCCCGGGCGTCCCGGGCAAGACCCGCCCGATCGTCCAGACCGGCAACTACGGCGAGTTCATCGGGCACGTGTCGCTCACCGTGGACACCGCGACCCACGAGGTCACGGCGTACACGGCGCAGAACGTGGCCCGCACGACGGCGGAGGACGCGACCCTGGTCGCGACGTACCCGCGCGTCGCGGAGGTCAAGACGATCGTCGACGCGGCGCTCCAGCAGGCCGAGATCATCGGCGCGCAGCCGATCGGCGAGGTCACCGCGGACATCACGACCGCGTTCGCGGGCGGCGCGTACACGGGTCCCGGCGGGACGTACGTGGGCCCCGGCCCGAACCCGACGTCCGGTCGTGACGACCGCGCGTCGGAGTCGACGCTCGGCAACCTCGTCGCCGACTCGCTCCTCGCGACGCTGTCCGACCCGGCGCGCGGCGGTGCGGACATCGGTGTCGTCAACCCGGGCGGGCTGCGCAGCGAGCTGTTCCACAACGGTGACGGCGTCATCACGTACGCCGAGGCCAACGCCGTCCTGCCGTTCGTCAACAACCTGTGGACCGTGACCCTCACGGGCGAGCAGGTCGTCGAGATGCTCGAGCAGCAGTGGCAGACGGACGCGAACGGCAACCGCCCGTCGCGCCCGTACCTCGCCCTGGGGCTCTCGGACAACGTGTCGTGGACGGCGGAGACCGCCGACCCGAACGCGGCCCCGGGGAGCAACGTCTCGTCGGTGACGATCAACGGGGAGCCGATCGACCTCGCGGGCGAGTACCGCGTGGCGACGTTCTCCTTCCTCGCCACCGGCGGTGACAACTTCCGCGTGTTCACCGAGGGCACGGACCCGCGCGACTCCGGTCTGGTCGACCGGGACGCGTGGATCGCGTACCTGAAGGACAGCTCGCCGGTGTCGCCGTCGTTCGACCGCTCGCGCGTGGTGGTGGACTCGCTCCCCGGCACCGTGACCGCGGGCTCCGACGTGAGCGTGGGGCTCTCGCATCTCGACCTCACCTCGCTCGGCTCCCCGCTGAACACCTCGGTGGACGGCTACCTCGTCGCGGCGGACGCCACGTTCGACCCGGCGAACCCGGGCACCCCGGCGGGCACCGCCACGGTGACGGGCGGGGCCGCGACGCTGACGGCGTCGGTCCCGGCCGACGCTGCGGCGGGCGACTACGACCTCTGGGTCGTGGCGTCGCCGAGCGGCACGACCGCCCGGATCCCGGTCACGGTCGAGGCCGCCACCCCGACGGTGGTGCTCGAGAACCTCGAGGCCTCTGCCCGCTGCATGGGCAAGTTCGTCCACGTCGCGGTCCGGGCGACCAACGGCGAGGACGTCCCGGTCGAGGTCGTCGTCGAGACGCCCTTCGGCTCCAAGCGGTTCCCGAACCTCCAGCCGGGCAAGAACGCGTACCAGTCGTTCAACACCCGGGCCACGTCGGTCGAGGGCGGGACGGTCACCGTCACCGCCACGCTCGACGGCGTGACGCAGGAGTACGAGGTCCCGTTCGAGGGCCAGAACTGCGGCTGACGCCTCGCTGACGCCGTGCGGCGCCGCCGACGAGGCGGCGCCGCGTCCCGCGACCCGGGTCCCGTCCGACGGGCCCGGGTCGCGGTGCGTGCGGGGCCGACGCCGGGGTCCGCCGTCGCGCTCCCGGGGCACGGAGCTCCCAGCAACCGCGGGTAGGGTCGTGGTCGTGAGCTCCGAGCAGTCCCCCGTGCCCGACGACGACACCCCCGACACGTCTGTCGCCCACGGCCACGAGACCCCAGCGGCCGAGGCGGCTGAGGCGCCTGAGGCCGACGCCACCGCACCGGCCGCTGACGAGGTCGAGATTGAGGACGTCGTCGACCCCGCGACGGTCCGCCGTGCGCCGCGCTACGGCAGGTTCTTCGCGGTCGGGATCGTGCTCGGCGCGGTGCTCGGGCTCGGGGTCGGTGGTGCGTGGCTCCAGTCGGAGGTCTCGGAGCCGGTCTTCAAGCCGGGGGTCTACTTCACCGTCATCCTCGTCACGTGCGCCGCTCTGGGCGCCGCCGTCGCCGGGCTGTGGGCCGTCGTCGCTGACCGGCGGAGCCTGCGCGGGCGCCGCTGACACGCCGTCACCGGTCGCGGGACGCGCGCGTTCAGCGACGGGCCAGACGTCGGGTCGCCGCCGGGCTACCCTCGCCCCATGAGCGACCAGGTCACCGTGCGACCAGCGACCCGTGAGGACTGGCCGGGGATGTGGCACACGCTCGAACCGGTGCTGCGTGCCGGGGAGACCTACACGTACCCGCGCGACATCACCGAGAACCAGGCGCGCGCCGCGTGGACCGAGTCTCCGGCCGCGCGCGTGCTCGTCGCCGTCGACCCCATCGACGGAGCGGTGCTCGGCACCGCGAAGTACCTCCCCAACCACCCGGGCGCCGGAGCCCACGTCGCCAACGCCAGCTTCGTCGTCGACCCCGAGGCGAGCGGTCGCGGAGTCGGTCGCGTGCTCGCCCGGGCGGTGCTCGACGGCGCGCGTGCAGACGGCTACCGCGCCATGCAGTTCAACGCCGTCGTCGAGACCAACGACCGTGCCGTCCGTCTGTGGCAGTCCCTCGGATTCACCATCCTGGCCACGGTTCCTGAGGCGTTCGACCATCCCACCGCCGGCCTCGTCGGCCTGCACATCATGCATCGCACGCTCTGACCCCTCAGGCGGGTCCGTCGTCGCCCATGTGCCAGCGCTCGCGCACGAGGGTGCGGTACCGCGCCGACCGGGTCACGCCGACCACCACGACGCACAGCGCCGCGAGGGTCCCGACGGCCAGGACCGCCGCCGTGGCGGCGAACGGCACCCCGTCGACCAGGAGCGCGACGCCACCGCCCGCCAGGCCGGCCAGCACGGACGGCGCGAGCATCCCGGAGCCGGCCAGGAGCACGAGGGCGAACGTCGTGGACGCCGACCAGGGGGACAGCAGCTCCCGGACGACGTCGTCGGCGGGCGGTGCGGACGGCTCGGGGGAGCGCAGGAGCGCGAGCCCTGCCCGGCGCTGCCGTCCCTGTCGTGACACCGGGAGCAGGAGCCACACCGCGCCGAGGAGCAGCGCCGCCCCGACGAGCGCACCGCCGACGCCGACGAGGACGTCGATCGACACCTCGCCCACCGGCCCGTAGTACCGGTCCGGGCCGAACTTGCGCGGGTGACGCATCCACAGGCCGATCAGGAACAGGACGAGGCCGACCATGCCGACGCCGCCCAGCACGGCCGCCACCCGGTCGTTCCGGAGCGCGGCCCGCCGGTCGGTCCGCGAGGGCGCGGACGGGCCGAGCGCCGCGCGCCGCCGCCGTTCCGCCTCCTCGGCGAAGCGCACCTCGTTCGGCCCCCACGTCGTGCGCACGACGTCCTGCCAGGCGGACCAGCGCGCGCGCAGCCCGGGCAGGAGCAGCAGGCCGACCGCGGTGACCACCCCGACGACGGCGGAGACCGCGACGGTCGGGGTGCGCTCGGCGTCGTCGCGGTCCATCGTGAAGAGCCCGACCGCCCCGGCGAGGAGCGCGAGCACGAGGTACGTCCAGGTGAGCCCGGCGAGCGCTCCCGCCGGGCTCGACTCCGCGACGCGCTTCCGCACCGAGTGCGGCGGGACGTCGGTGCGCGGCCGGCCCTCGGCCAGCAGGGCGCCGGTGACGGCGAGCGTCGCCGCGGCGTGCGCCGGCACGAAGACCGGCACGGCGACCGCGAGCGTCAGGATCCACCAGCCGAGCGTCGAGCGCAGGACCTCGTCGGCGTCGTACCTCCCGCCGGAGACCAGCTCACCGCCGACGAGCCCGAGCCCGAGGAGGACGAGGAAGCCCAGGACCGTGCCGACGAGGAACGCCCCGCCGCCCGCCACGAGTCCGTCGAGCCGGGCCGGGCCTGCGGCGGCGCGGACCTCCACGAACCGGTAGGCCGCCCGCTCGCGGCGGTGCCGCGGTCGGTCGTCGCGGGCACGGTCGTCGCGGTCCCTGGGGGAGCGGTCGACGCGGGAGGGAGCCACGCGGGCAGGATAGCGAGCGGTCGTCCGCGGTCGGGGCGTCGTCGTCGGGGCGGCGCGGTGGGGGCGGCGCCGGGTCAGCCGGGGACCGGGGCACCGACCGGCCGGGGAGCGGCGGACGTCGGCGCGCCCTCCGCCGGGGCGAGCCGCACGGCGACCCCCGGCGCGAGCCCCAGCGACCTGGCCTCCGCGCGGGTCACGACGACGGACACCACCTCGTCCTCGGTGGTCACCTCGGCGCGTACCTCGAAGCCCACTCGCGTCGTGCGGGTCACCACGCCGGGCACCGGCCCGCCCGCGCGTGACGGCGTCGCGCCGTCCACGGTGCCGTCCGGGGCGTCGGCGGGCAGCACCTCGACGTGCACGTCGTGCGGTCGCACGAGCACACCCCCGAGGCGCGTCACCGGCCCGAGGAAGCTCATGACGAAGTCGTTCGCGGGGCGGTCGTAGAGGTCGTCGGGCGTGCCGACCTGCTCGATGCGCCCCTCGTTGACGACGACGATCTCGTCGGCGACCTCCAGCGCCTCCTCCTGGTCGTGCGTGACGAACACCGTGGTCACGGGGATCTCGTCGTGCAGGCGGCGCAGCCAGTCGCGCAGCTCCTTGCGGACCTTGGCGTCGAGCGCGCCGAACGGCTCGTCGAGCAGGAGGACGCTCGGCCGGATCGCGAGGGCGCGCGCGAGCGCCATGCGCTGGCGCTGCCCGCCGGAGAGCTGGGACGGCAGGCGGTGCGCGAAGCTCTCGAGGTGCACGAGGCGCAGGAGCTCGTCGACGCGCTCGGCGATCTCGGCCTTCGGCGTGCGCCGGATCTCGAGCCCGAACGCGACGTTCCGCGCGACGCTCAGGTGCTTGAACGCCGCGTAGTGCTGGAAGACGAAGCCCACGTTGCGGCGTCGGGCCGGCAGGTTCGTCGCGTCGCGGCCCTCGATCTCGATCTCGCCGGAGTCGGGCACCTCGAGCCCGGCGACGACGCGCAGGAGCGTCGACTTGCCGCCGCCGCTCGGGCCGAGCAGCGCGGTGAGGCGCCCGGTGGGGACGGACACGGAGACGTCGTCGAGCGCGACGAAGTCGCCGAAGGTCTTGCGGACGTTGCGGATCTCGATGCTCATGCGTCGGCCTCCGTGGGGGCGGCGGTGCGAGGGGAGGGGCGGGCGGTGCGGCGGGTGCGGGGCCCGGCGGCGTCGTCGGAGCGCAGGAAGGTCACCGCGACGATGCACGCGACGGACACGGACGCGAGGAGGAACGCGACCGCGTAGGCCGTGCCCTGCTCGAAGTCCTGGTAGCGCTGCTCGACGAGGAGCGTGGACGTCTGGGTGCGACCCTCGAAGTTGCCGGACACCACCTTCACGGCACCGAACTCGCCGAGCGCCCGGGCGAGCGTGAGCACGACGCCGTAGACCACCGCCCACTTGATGGCGGGCAGGGTGATGCGCCGGAAGGTCTGGAACCAGCTCGCCCCGAGGCTCGTCGCGGCCAGCTCTTCGTCGGTACCGAGCTCGGTGAGCACGGGCACGACCTCGCGGATCACGAGCGGGAGGCACACGAACGCCGTCGCGAGCACGATGCCGGGCGGCGCGAAGATCACCTGGAACCCGGCGTCCTCGAGCGCGCCCCCGAACCAGCCGTTCTTGCCGTACACGAGGACGAGCGAGAGCCCGACGACGATCGGCGAGACCGAGAGCGGGAGGTCGAGCAGGGCGTTGAGCAGGGCCTTGCCCGGGAAGTCGTAGCGCACGATGAGCATCGAGATCCCGACGCCGAAGACCGTGTTGATCAGCACGACCTGCACCGCGACCGCCGCGGTGAGCTGGAGCGCGAAGACGACGGACGGATCGGACAGTGCCCGCTGGAACGTCTCGAGCCCGTCCGCGAACGCGCCGCGCACGACGAGCGAGACCGGCCACCCGACGAGCAGCACGAGGTAGACGACCACGACGGTGCGCAGCGTGCGCCGCACCCAGGGGGAGCTATCCACGGCGGGCCACCCTTCGCTGGAGGAGCTGGATCGTGGCGATGACGAGGAGGGACACGAGCAGGAGCACCGAGGCGACCGCCGCCGCCTGCTCCGGCTGGCCGTTCTCCAGGTAGCTGAGGATGCGGACCGAGCCGACCTCCGTGCGCATCGGCAGGTTCCCGGAGAGGAGGACGAGCGCGCCGTACTCGCTGATCGCGCGGGCGAACGACAACGCGGCGCCCGCGGTGATCGCCGGGGCGAGCGCGGGGAGGATCACGCGACGGAAGGTCGTGAGCCGGGTCGCGCCGAGCGACGCGGCCGCCTCCTCGACGTCACGGTCGAGCTCGGCGAGCACGGGCTGCACGCTGCGCACCACGAAGGGCAGCGTGACGAAGAGGAACGCGAGGAAGACGGCGGCGCGCGTGTTCGCGACGTCGATCCCGAGCGGTCCCGACGGCCCGTACAGGGCGAGCAGCACGAGGCCGGCCACGATCGTCGGGAGCGCGAACGGGATGTCGATGAGGACCTCGAGGAGCCGCTTGCCGGGGAACCGGTCGCGCACGAGGACCCACGCGATGAGCGTGCCCATGACGACGTTCACGGCGGTCACGGCGAGCGCCTGCGTGACCGTGAGCGTCAGCGCCGCGGCGGTCTGCGGCTGCGTGACGGCGGCGACGAAGGCGGGCCAGCCGCCGACCGACGTCTCGACGAGCACGGCGACCAGCGGGACGAGCGCGAGCGCCGAGAACCACACGAGCGCGACGCCGAGCCCGAGGCCCGAGGCCGCGGTCAGGCGGTAGGGGCCGTTGGGCGTCCGGCGTGCCCGGCGGACCCGGCGCGGCCGGGACGCGGCCGGAGCCGGGCGGCGCTCGCGCGCCGCCCGGCCCGGTCGTTCAGCGAGGGTCGAGGACACGGGTCACTGCTTCCCGGTCTCGGCCTGGATCTTCGTCACGAGGCCCTCGTCACCGAAGAACTTGTCGTTGGTCGCGGACCAGCCGCCGAAGTCGTCGGCGATGGTGAGGAGCGTCGGGACGGTGGGGAACGGGTCGCTCGGGTCGTTGGCACCCTCGACCTCGAAGTCGACGTCCCCGGTCAGGGGCCGGAAGCCCACGTGCGCGAACGCCTCCTGGCCCTCGGGCGTGAGGACGAAGTCGAGGTAGCTCTGGGCCTTGGGGTCGGCGTCGACCGTCACCGCGGCCGGGTTCTCGATGAGGAGCGTCTGGTCGGGGACCACGTAGTCGAACGTCTCGCCGTTCTGCCGCGCGAGGATCGCCTCGTTCTCGTACGACAGCAGGACGTCGCCGGTGCCGGACGTGAAGGCGGTCGTCGCGTCGCGGCCGCTGCCCGGGAGCGCGACGGCGTTGGTGAAGAACTTCCGCAGGTACTCGGTCGCGTCCTCCTCCGAGCCCCCGTTCGCGATGACGCTGCCCCACCCGGCGAGGATGTTCCAGCGGGCCGAGCCCGACGAGCCGGGGTTCGGGGTGACGATCTCGACGCCGGGCTGGACGATGTCCTCCCAGCTCTGGATGTTCTTCGGGTTGCCCTCGCGCACCACGAGCACGACGACGGACTGGCTGACGATGCCCTTGTTGTCGCCCGCGTTCCAGTCCTCGGCGACGAGGCCCGCGTCGACGAGGCGCGTGACGTCGCCCTCGAGCGAGAAGTGCACGTAGTCGGCCTCCAGGCCGTCGGCGACGGCGCGGCTCTGGTCGCCGGAGGCGCCGTACGACGTCTCCCACGTGACGCCCTGGCCGTCCTCGGTCTCGCCCCACAGCTCCTGCGCGGCGTCGTTGCCCGCCTTGGGCACGGCGAAGCCGACGAGGGAGAGCGTCGTGGGCTCGACGTCGGAGCCCGCGTCGCCGCTGTCGTCGCCCCCGCCCGACCCGTCGACGGCGGTCGGCGCGCAGGCGGTGAGGACCAGGGCGGTGGCTGCCGCGGCAGCCGCGAGGGTGATCGTCGTCCGGAGGCGTCGCATGGTGTCGTCCTTCGTCGGGGTCCCGGAGGCCGGGAGCGGGTGATCGATCGAGCGATCGAGCGGGGCGGCCGGGGCAGCCGGCGTGATACTGGACTGCCGCGATCGGGTAAGTCGAGATTCAAGCGCGGCGTTCCCACGCAGCGAAACCCCTGACCGACAGGTGGGACGACGTAACGCCATCGTGAACGGCTGTCTCGACGGCGTCGTGGTCGCGCGCGCCGGCCCCCGTCCGCATGACCTCGCGCTTCGGTCCGGACGCGCCTGCTGTGGGACACTGAGGTACGTGGCCCCCCGCGGAGATGGACTTCTCAACCACGACCTCATGCCCGGCGAGAAAGGCCCCCAGGACGCCTGTGGCGTCTTCGGTGTCTGGGCGCCCGGCGAAGAGGTCGCCAAGCTCGCCTACTTCGGGCTGTACGCGTTGCAGCACCGAGGCCAGGAGTCGGCCGGCATCGCCACCAGCAACGGTGAGCAGATCCTGGTCTACAAGGACATGGGACTCGTCTCCCAGGTGTTCGACGAGACGGCGCTCAACGCCCTGACGGGGCACATCGCCGTCGGGCACTGCCGGTACTCGACCACGGGCGGTGTGACGTGGGAGAACGCCCAGCCGACGCTCGGCGCCACCGCGTCCGGGACCGTCGCGCTCGGGCACAACGGCAACCTCACCAACTCCGCAGAGCTCGTCAACCTCGTCGCGGAGCGGTACGGGAACCAGCGCCGCGGCGAGCTCGCGCGCGGCAACACCACGGATACCGCGCTCGTCACCGCGCTCCTCGCGGGCGACGCCGACCACACGCTCGAGGCCACGGCGCTCGAGGTCCTCCCACGTCTGCGCGGCGCCTTCTCCCTCGTCTTCATGGACGAGCGCACTCTCTACGCGGCGCGCGACCCGCAGGGCGTGCGCCCGCTCGTCCTCGGTCGGCTCGAGCGCGGCTGGGTCGTGGCGAGCGAGACCCCGGCGCTCGACATCGTCGGAGCGTCGTTCGTGCGCGAGGTCGAGCCGGGAGAGCTCATCGCGATCGACGCGGACGGCCTGCGCTCCCAGCGCTTCGCGCCCGCCGAGCGCGCGGGCTGCGTCTTCGAGTACGTCTACCTCGCGCGCCCCGACACGTCGATCAACGGCCGCTCCGTGCACGCCGCCCGCGTCGAGATGGGCCGCCAGCTCGCGCGCGAGCACTCCGTCGAGGCCGACCTCGTCATCCCCGTCCCGGAGTCCGGCACACCCGCCGCCGTGGGCTACGCCGCCGAGTCGGGCATCCCGTTCGGCCAGGGGCTGACCAAGAACGCCTACGTCGGCCGCACGTTCATCCAGCCGTCGGACACGCTGCGCCAGCTCGGCATCCGGCTCAAGCTCAACCCGCTGCGCGACGTCATCCGCGGCAAGCGCCTCGTCGTCGTCGACGACTCGATCGTGCGCGGCAACACGCAGCGCGCGCTCATCCGCATGCTGCGCGAGGCCGGGGCGGCCGAGGTGCACGTGCGCATCAGCTCGCCCCCCGTGAAGTGGCCGTGCTTCTACGGCATCGACTTCGCCTCCCGCGCCGAGCTCATCGCCAACGGCCTCTCGCCCGACGAGATCGGGCAGTCGCTCGGCGCCGACAGCCTGGGCTACATCTCGACCGAGGGCATGATCGCGGCGACCGAGCAGCCGTCGTCGCAGCTCTGCACGGCGTGCTTCACGGGGAAGTACCCCATCGAGCTGCCGCCCGACGACCAGCTCGGCAAGCACCTCCTCGAGCAGGCCGAGCTCCCGCTCGGCGCGCCCGAGGACGGGCTGCGCAGCCTGTCGGTGACCGCCGGCGGGGCCGGCGCGCTCCAGCACCCGTGAGCTCGTCCCCGCACCCGACCCGAGACCACCAGCACCACCGGCGCGTGCGCCGCGAGACCTCCTTGGAGCCGACACCGTGACTGCCGACTCGCCCCAGACGGGCCTCACCTACGCCGCCGCGGGCGTCGACACCGAGGCCGGTGACAAGGCCGTCGAGCTCATGAAGGACGCCGTGCGTCGCACCCAAGGCCCGCAGGTCCTCGGCGGCGTGGGCGGCTTCGCGGGGCTCTACGACTTCTCCGAGGTCGCGACCTACCGCCGCCCCCTGCTCGCGACGTCGACCGACGGCGTGGGCACCAAGGTCGCGATCGCCCAGGCCCTCGACGTCCACGACACCATCGGGTTCGACCTCGTGGGCATGGTCGTGGACGACATCGTCGTGGTCGGCGCCAAGCCGCTGTTCATGACGGACTACATCGCGTGCGGCAAGGTCGTGCCCGAGCGCATCGCGGGCATCGTCCGCGGCATCGCGGCGGCCTGCGAGGTCGCGGGCACCGCACTCGTGGGCGGCGAGACGGCCGAGCACCCGGGTCTGCTCGGCGAGGACGAGTACGACGTCGCCGGTGCCGCCACGGGGGTCGTCGAGGCCGACCGGCTGCTGGGCCCGGACCGCGTGCGCGAGGGCGACGTGCTCGTCGCCATGGCCTCGTCGGGTCTGCACTCGAACGGGTACTCGCTCGTGCGGGCCGTGCTCAAGCACGCGGGCTGGGGCCTCGAGCGCCACGTGGACGAGCTCGGGCGCACGGTCGGCGAGGAGCTCCTCGAGCCCACGCGCGTGTACGCGAGCGACTGCCTCGCGCTGGCCGCCGACGACGCCGCGCAGGTCCACGCGTTCACGCACGTCACGGGCGGCGGGCTCGCCGCGAACCTCGCGCGCGTCCTGCCCGCCGGGCTCGTCGGGGTCGTGGACCGCGCGAGCTGGGACGTCCCGCCGGTCTTCCGCCTCGTGCGCGAGCTGGGCGGTGTGCCGCGCGGCGACCTCGAGCACACGCTCAACCTCGGCGTCGGCATGGTCGCGGTGGTCGGTGCCGACGGCGTCGACGCCGCGCTCGCGCGCTGCGCCGCGCTCGGTGTCCCCGCGTGGGTGCTCGGCACGGTCGAGGCCTTCGACCCGACGGCGGTCACCGACGTCGCGGACGGTGACCTCGTCGCGGGCACCAAGGGCGTCCAGGCGGGCGCCGTGCGCCTCGTCGGTGACTACCGGGCCTGACCTCCGGTGTTCCCGGGCGGGTGAGCGGTTGCCGCCCCCGCCCGGGAGGCGCACCCGCGGCCGAGCACGACGACGTCAGGGCACGACGAGGGGTGCGGTGCGGAGACCGGACCAGGGGCGCAGCGCCACGACCTCGGGGCGAGCACGGCCACGGCGGGCCGGTGCGCGGAGGGTCCCCGGGTCACGAACGACGACCGCGCCGTCGCCTACCGGGGGCAGGCGACGGCGCAGTCGAGGTCGAGACGCTTCCGCGGCAGACCGCGGCGACTAGAGGTGGTCGACGACCGTCAGCGGTCGTCGGACCAGTCGTTGTAGCGCTGGTCGTAGCGCTCGAGGTCGTCCGACGACTCGGCGCCGAAGCGCGAGTCCGTCACGACCTCCGTGTGGCTGTGACCGGTGAGCTCCTGCTCGAGCGCACTGTAGTTCGTCTCGGGGCTGTAGTACTTCAGCGCGCGAGCGACCTTGGTCTGCTTTGCCTTCTGACGGCCGCGGCCCATGGCTCCGACCCCCTCAACGTAGAAGCGGGGCGGCTACGTACTCAGACGTGCGGCCCCGGGGTGTAGTTTCGTCTGTTCAGGGTCCAACGGTACATGCTCGGGGCCTATTCCATCCACTCAGAAGACCGTGGCAGGCCGAGGACGTGCCTACCGTCACACAGTCTCCACGTGCGGGCGAGCGGGTCCGCGTCGGGCGAGGTGCGTTGCGTGGCCGAGGAGCCCGGCCCGCACGCCTCGTAAGCCGCACGAGCGCCTATCCGGCCGATCCGACCATAGGCGGCCTAATTCACCCGTCCGTCAAGTCGCCCGAAATCCGCATGCTGCGACAATGGAGGGTACTGGCGTCGTGCTGTCGTCGTGATCCGGGGTATCTGCCGGACCAGCGCGTACCAGGAGGAGGTGTCGTGATGTCCATGCACGGAGAGTCCGAGGTTCTGCTCACGCCCGCCGAGGTCGCCAGCCTGTTCCGCGTCGACCCCAAGACGGTCACCCGCTGGGCGAAGGCGGGCAAGCTCTCGTCGATCCGTACGCTCGGCGGGCACCGCCGTTACCGCGAGTCCGAGGTGCGGGCGCTGCTCGGCGCCGCCAGCGAGCCCGCGGAGGGCACCGACAAGTCCTGAGCCGACCGCGCGCCGCGCCGCCGGCACGGCCGGCGCGTCGGATCGGCAGACAGAACGAACGCCCCGGCGCGCATGCACCGGGGCGAGCGCTCGTCGGAGGCTACGAGCGCCGGCGCAGGATGGCCGCCGTGACGAGCGCGACGCCGGCCACCACGGCACCCAGCAGCAGCTTGACGTTGCGCGACCGGTCGGGGTCCTCCTCCGGCAACCCGCCACCGGTGAGGAACGCACCCGTGTCCGAGGCCGCCTGCTTCGCCTGCTGGGCCGCCGCCTTCGCCTGGACGCGCGGGTCCAGGCGGGTCGTGAGCTCGTCGATCGTCCCGGCGAGCTCGGCGCGCGTGCGCGCGATCTCGTCCTCGAGCTGGGACTGGGACAGCGGGGGCGCCGAGGCCCCGTCGGTTTCGCTCACGGGCGCAGTCCTTCCTTGATGGTGGCCACGTCTTCCTTGATGCTGTCGACCGCTCCGGTCGGGGTCGGCGGGACGCCGCGCTGGAGCTGCTTGACGCCGACGAACGCGAGCGTACCGGCGACGAGCACGAGCACCAGGCCGACGATCAGTGCGGCGAGCCACAGCGGCATGGCGGTCGCGAGACCCTCCATCGCCGAGTGGAGGAGGAAGCCGAGGCCGTAGAGGACGAGCACCCCGCCCACGACGAGCAGGCCGATGCCGATGCCGGCGTGCTTGGCCTTCGTGGTGAGCTCGGCCTTCGCGAGCGCGATCTCGGAGCGGACGAGGCGCGTCGCCTGCTCGGACAAGCGCTCCACGAGCTGCCCGACCGTCGGCTTCTGCTCCTCGGGCGGGATGCGCCCGTCGATCCAGTCGCTCATCTCTCCGCCTTTCCGCAGGTGACCCCACCACTCAACCGGCACCCGGGGCGGCGCGCAACTTTCCGCGGGCCGGTCCGGGCGCGGAGGGGGAGCCGTGCGACGTCGTCGCGGGGATGCAGAAGACCCCCGCCCGGATCCCGGGCGGGGGTCTCTTCGGTGGCTCCGACCGGCGTCGATCCGGTGACCTTTCGATTTTCAGTCGAACGCTCTACCAACTGAGCTACAGAGCCATGGGGGAAGAGCCCGGCCGGCCGATGCCGACCGGGCTCTTCGCCTCACGCGACCCTGACGGGACTTGAACCCGCGACCTCCGCCGTGACAGGGCGGCGCGCTAACCAACTGCGCTACAGGGCCTTGCTGTTCTTCGCGAGACACACCTTAACACCAGAGGACCCGGTGGTTTTCACCAGTGAACCTGGTGGTGTGGTGGCCCGCTTTCGAACCGAGAGGATCGTACCGTACCGATGAGCCGATCCGTAAATCCGCTGGTGGCCGCCGGTCCCGGCGCGATCTCGCGTACCCCCAACGGGATTCGAACCCGTGCTACCGCCGTGAAAGGGCGGGGTCCTAGGCCGCTAGACGATGGGGGCTCAGGAACGTGCGCCAGTGTACAGCGGCGGGGCCGTGGCTTCCCGGTCGGCGTCGCGGCCGGGGCGGCGCCGCACCCGCTGCCGGGACGGTGCCGCTGCCCGTGCCGGGGACGGGGGAGGATGGTCGCGTGGTGGAGATGACGCGGGCCGAGTTCGAGGACGCCGTGCGGGACGGGCTCGACCTCGTCCCCGAGGACCTCGCGGCGCAGATGGACAACGTCGTGGTGCTCGTCGAGGACGACGCGCCCGCCGACGACCCCGACCTCCTGGGGCTCTACGAGGGCGTCCCCCTCACCGAGCGGGACCACATGTGGGCGGCGGGCGCCCTGCCCGACCGCATCACGATCTTCCGCAACCCGACGCTCGCGATCTGCGACACGCGCGAGGACGTGGTCGAGGAGGTGGCGGTGACGGTCGTCCACGAGATCGCGCACCACTTCGGCATCGACGACGACCGGTTGCACGAGCTCGGCTGGGACTGAGCCTGGGCGGCGCGCGGGTGCCGCTCGCTACGATCGGGTGGTGACGACGAGCGCCGCGAGCGACCCCCGGCACGACGGCGCGCACGACCACGAGGCCGTCGCGCGCCTGCTCCACGCGCTCGCCGACCCGAGCCGGCTCGCGATCGTGCACCTGCTCACCGGCGCCGAGCGGCGCGTCGTCGACCTCACGCGCGAGCTCGGGCTCGCGCAGTCGACGGTCTCCGCGCACCTGACGACCCTGCGCGAGGTGGGCGTGGTCGCCGTCCGGCGCGAGGGGCGCTCGTCGTGGTACCGGCTCGTGCGTCCGGAGGTGGCGCACCTGCTCGCCGACGCGGAGCACGTCGCGCTCGCTCCCTGACCTCGCGCGGTGACGCGCCCCGCGGTGCAGCCGGCCTGGCATTCATCGTCGATCACCGATATCATCGCCATTGAACGATGAATGGAGGGGTCATGGGAGCCGGGCACGACCACGGCGCGGGGGGTGCGGCGCCCGACCACCGCGCGCGGCTCGCGGTCGCCTTCGGGATCACTGCGACGATCCTCGTCGCGCAGGCCGTCGGAGCGGTCCTCACGGGGAGCCTCGCGCTCCTCACGGACACGGCGCACATGCTCACCGACGCGACGGGGCTGGCTGTGGCGCTCGTCGCCGCGTCGCTCGCGCTCCGGCCGGCGACCAAGCGGCGGACCTGGGGCTTTCGCCGCGTCGAGGTGCTCGCGGCCCTCGCGCAGGCCGCGCTCCTCCTCGCGGTCGGCGCGTACGCCGTCGTCGAGGGTGTCCGGCGGCTGTTCTCGCCGCCGGACGTGCCCTCGTCGGAGCTCCTCGTCTTCGGGATCGTCGGCCTCGTCGGCAACGTCGTCGCGATCGCCGTCCTCGCGTCCGGACGTCGGGCGAACCTCAACCTGCGCGCGGCGTTCCTGGAGGTCGTCAACGACGCCCTGGGGTCGGTCGGGGTGATCGTGGCCGCCGTCGTCATCGCGACGACCGGGTACCAGCAGGCGGACGCGATCGCCGGCCTGTTCATCGCGCTCCTCATCGTCCCCCGAGCCTTCCGCCTCCTGCGCGAGGCGACGGCCGTGCTCATGGAGTTCACGCCGGAAGGGCTGGACCTCGACGACGTCCGGGCGCACATCCTCTCGCTCGACCACGTCGAGGACGTGCACGACCTCCACGCGTCCACCGTCGCGACGGGACTGCCGACCATCTCGGCGCACGTCGTCGTCGACGACGCGTGCTTCCGGGACGGGCACGCGCTCGAGATTACCGAGCGGGTCCGCGCGTGCGTCGCGCACCACTTCCCGGTCTCGGTCGAGCACTCGACGTTCCAGCTCGAGACGGCCGCCCTGCGCGACCGCGAGGCGCACGGCCACGCCTGAGGGCGTGGCACGACGTGCCGAGCCCGGCGACGACCTCGGGCTCGCCGCCCGAGCCCGGCGACGACCACGGATTCGACGCCGCGGGGGTGGTGCGCGGCCCCACTAGGGTGGGTCTCATGACGATCCTCGTGACCGGCGGAGCCGGGTACATCGGCGCGCACGTGGTGCGCCTTCTCCAGGAGCGCGGCGAGAAGGTGGTCGTGGTCGACGACCTCAGCACCGGTCGCGCGGAGCGCGTCGGCGGCGCGACGCTCGTCGAGGTCGACGTCGCGGCGCCCGAGGCCGTGGACGTGCTGACGCGCGCGCTCGCCGAGCACGACGTGCGCGCGGTCATCCACTTCGCGGCGCGCAAGCAGGTGGGGGAGTCGGTCGAGAAGCCGGCCTGGTACTACCAGCAGAACGTCGGCGGCTTCACGAACCTCGTCACCGCGATGCAGGCGGCGGGCGTGGACCGGCTCGTCTTCTCGTCGTCCGCGGCGACGTACGGCATGCCGTCGGTCTCCCTCGTCGAGGAGAAGCTGCACGCCGAGCCGATCAACCCCTACGGCGAGACCAAGCTCGTCGGCGAGTGGCTCGGTCGCGCGGCCGGTCGCGCGTGGGGCCTGCGGTTCGTCGCGCTGCGCTACTTCAACGTGGCCGGCGCCGGCTGGCCGGAGCTCGGCGACCCCGCCGTGCTCAACCTCGTCCCCATGGTGCTCGACCGTCTGGAGCGCGGCGAGCAGCCCAAGATCTTCGGCGACGACTACCCGACGCCGGACGGCACGTGCATCCGCGACTACATCCACGTCCTCGACCTCGCGCACGCGCACCTCGCGGCGCTCGGGTACCTCGACGTCGACGAGCGCCCGTTCGACGTGTTCAACGTCGGGACCGGTCAGGGGTCGTCGGTGCGGGAGGTGATCGACGAGATCGGGCGCGTCAGCGGGCTCGACGTCACGCCGGAGGTCCTCCCGCGCCGTGCGGGCGACCCGCCGCAGCTCGTCGGTGACCCGCGCCGGATCAACGAGCTGTTCGGCTGGACGGCGACCAAGGGGCTGCCCGAGATCATCTCCTCGGCCTGGGACGCCTGGCAGGCCGGCCCCCGCCGCATCGAGGTCGCCGCGTCCGGCGGTGCCGAGGGCGTTGCCGAGGTGTGAACGACGGCGTCTCGTGCGATCCTCTATTCCTCAGCATGCTGAGGAATGACCGGGGAGGTGCCCCGGCGACGGACGACGGGACCAGCACGTGGGCGACGAGAACGACCCGGCACGGCTGTACGACCTGACCGCAGCGCGCACGAGCCGGGTCGTGCTCGCGTCCTACTCGACCTCGTTCGGGCTCGGCGCACGCCTGCTCGACGCGCCGACGCGCGACGGGATCGACGCCGTCTACGGCCTCGTCCGCATCGCCGACGAGGTCGTCGACACGCGGCGCGGGGACGGCGCCGCCGACCTCCTCGACGAGCTCGAGGCCGAGACGGCGAGGGCGCTCGAGCGCGGGTGGTCGACGAACCTCGTCGTGCACTCGTTCGCGCTCGCGGCGCGCCGCTGCGGCTTCGGCCGCGCCGAGGTCGATCCCTTCTTCGCGTCGATGCGGACCGACCTCACCGTGCGCGTGCACGACCGCGAGAGCTACGAGCGGTACGTCTACGGCTCGGCGGAGGTCGTCGGCCTCATGTGTCTCGCGGTCTTCCTCAACGCGCGGCGTCGCCCGGGCGAGCCGCTCCGGGTGCCCGACCCCGTGCTCGTGCGGGGCGCGCGAGCGCTCGGCGCGGCGTTCCAGAAGATCAACTTCCTGCGCGACCTGCGCACGGACCACGACGAGCTCGGGCGGGCGTACCTGCCCGGCGTCGTCCCCGGCCGCCTGCGGCGGCGCGACGTCGAGGCTTTCTGCCGCGAGGTCGAGGAGGACCTCGCCGCGGCGCGCGCCGCGCTCCCCGGGTTGCCGGTGCGGCCGCGGATCGCCGTCGCGGCGACGGTCGCCGTCTACGAGCGGCTGCTCGCCCGCCTCGCGGCGACGCCTCCGGAGGACATCCTGCGGGCGCGCGTGCGTGTCCCGGACACCGTCAAGGTCGCGCTCGCGGCCCGCGCCGCCGGCGGTCAGCTCCTCGGCCAGGTGGCGTCCGGTCGGTCCCCGCGCCCGCGGAAGGTGCTCGCGTGAGGGCACCGCGCGTCGTCGTCGTCGGGGGCGGGATCTCGGGGCTCGCGACCGCGGCGCTGCTCGCGCGCGGGGGCGCGCGCGTCACGCTGCTGGAGCGCCACGAGGCTCTGGGCGGCCGGGCCGGCACCCTCGAGCTCGACGGGTTCCGCTTCGACACCGGCCCGTCCTGGTACTTCATGCCGGAGGTGTTCGAGCACTTCTTCGCACTGCTCGGCACGCGCGTCGAGGACCACCTCGACCTCGTCCCGCTCGACCCGGCCTACCGCGTCTTCTTCGAGCCGGACGGTACCGACGCCACGTCCACGTTCGAGCTCTCGGCGAGCCCGGGCGTGAACCGGTCCCGGTTCGACGCGGTCGAGCCCGGCGCCGGCGGACGTCTCGCGGCCTACGCCGCGGAGGCGAGCGAGGCGTACGGGCTCGCTCTCGACCACTTCCTGTACACCACGTTCGAGCGTCCGGACCGGGCGCTCTCGCCCGCGGTGCTGCGGCGGCTGCCGCGCCTCGCCGCGCTGCTGCGCGAGTCGCTCGCCGACCGCGCGGCGCGCGCCGTCGAGGACCCGCGACTGCGCCAGCTCCTCGGATACCACGCCGTCTTCCTCGGCTCGTCGCCGTACCGCGCGCCCGCGCTCTACTCCCTCATGAGCCACCTCGACCTCGTCGACGGCGTCCAGTACCCCCGCGGCGGGATGTACAGGCTGATCGAGGCCGTCGCGCGGCTCGCGCAGGACGAGGGTGCGGAGCTGCGCACCGGGGCCGACGTCGCGGGCATCGAGGTCGCCGGAGGAGCCGGGCGGCGCGGGCGCGTCACGGGCGTCCGCCTCGCCTCGGGCGAGATCGTGGAGGCGGACGTCGTCGTGTCGGCCGCCGACCGGCACCACACCGAGACCGCACTCCTCGAGCCCCGCTGGGCCGACCTGCCCGCCGCGGCGTGGGAGGAGAAGGGGCCGGGAATCTCCGCCCTGCTCGTGCTCGCCGGGGTCCGGGGCGAGCTGCCCGAGCTCGCGCACCACTCGCTCTTCTTCACGCGCGACTGGCCCGCGAACTTCGACGCCGTGCTCGGCACCGACCGCCGCAGCGACCCGCGCGGGCTGCGCGTCCCCGACCCGGCCTCGCTCTACGTGTCGCGCACGTCCGCGACCGACGGGCCGTCGTCGGGCGCCCCCGCGGCCCCGCCCGGCCACGAGAACCTCTTCCTCCTCGTCCCGTTCCCCGCCGACCCGAGCCTCGGCGCCGACGCCCCGTCGCAGCGCACGCTCGACGCGCTCGCGGACCGCTACCTCGCGCAGGTCGGGCGCTGGGCGGGGATCGAGGACCTCCCGGGCCGGGTCGTCACGCGGCGCGTGCTCGGGCCCGCCCACTTCTCGACCGAGCTCTCCTCGTGGCGCGGGGGCGCGCTCGGCATGGAGCACACGCTGCGGCAGTCCGCGCTGTGGCGGCCGGGCAACGTCTCCCGCCGTGTCGACGGGCTGTACCACGCGGGAGGTGGCACGATCCCGGGCGTGGGACTGCCGATGTGCCTCATCAGCGCCGAGCTCGTCGCGAAGCGGCTGCTCGGCGAGACGTCGTCGCGCCCGTTGCCCGTGCCGCTGCGCTCCGGGTTCCTGGCGGCGAGCCGGAGGCCGGAGCGTCTGCGACCCGTGGGGGGTCAGCCGGTCGAGGTCCGCCGGTGACGGGTCTGGTCTACCTCGGGGCGCTCGCGGTCTCGCTCGGGGGCCTCGCGGTGCTCGACCGGCGCTTCCGCCTCGCGTTCTGGGCGGACTGGCGCCGCGCCGCGCTCACCGTGGGGCTGGGCGTCGTCGGGTTCCTCCTCTGGGACGTCGCGGGCCTCGTGCTCGGCATCTTCGCGCGGGGCGAGAGCCCCTGGATGACCGGGCTCCTGCTCGCGCCCGACCTTCCCGTGGAGGAGGCGGTCTTCCTGACGCTCCTGTGCTACAACGCGCTGCTCGTCTGGCGAGGTGCCGAGCGCGTGCTCGCCGCCCGCCGTGCCCGGGCGGAGGGCGACGCATGACGAACATCGTGCTCAACGTGATCGTCCTGGTGGTGCTCGTCGTGGTGTCGTGGCGCGTGCTGCGGCGCCTGCGACCCGGCCCGCTCGTGTGGACCGCCGTCGTGATGTGCGTGCTCACGCTCGTCTTCGACACGCTCATGATCGCCGCCGACCTCTATGTCTACGACCCGGACAAGATCCTCGGCGTGTACCTCTGGGGCGCCCCGCTCGAGGACTTCGCTTACGCGCTCGCCGCGGCGCTCGGCATGCCGGTGCTCTGGACGGCGCTCGGGGCGCGCGGTCGCGACCGCGCCGCCGACGACCGTGCCGTTCCCGGCCAGGCCTCCGACGGCCGCGCGGACGAGGGTGCCCGGTGAAGGACGTGCTGGCCGCGTCGCGGCCCTTCTCGTGGATCAACACCGCCTACCCGTTCGCCGCGGGCTACCTCGTCGCGACCGGTGGCCGGGTCGACCTCGCGCTCGTCGTCGGGACGCTCTACTTCCTCGTGCCGTACAACCTGCTCATGTACGGCGTGAACGACGTCTTCGACTACGCCAGCGACCTGCGCAACCCGCGCAAGGGCGGGATCGAGGGGGCGCTCGCCGACCCGGCGACCGCGCGCGCGACCCACCGGCGCATCCTGCGCGCGTGCGTGGTGACGAACGTGCCGTTCCTGGTCGCCCTGCTTCTGCTGGGCGACCCGCTCGCCGCCGTCGTCCTCGCGCTCGTCGTGTTCGGCGTCGTCGCGTACTCCGCCCCGGGACTGCGGTTCAAGGAGCGCCCGTTCCTCGACTCGTTCACGTCCGCGATGCACTTCGCCGGGCCGCTGCTCTACGCGCTCGTCCTCGTGGACGCTGACCTGTCGGCGCGGTCCGTGTGGCCCGTGCTCGTGGGGTTCGTCCTGTGGGGGATGGCGTCGCACGCGTTCGGTGCGGTGCAGGACGTGCGCGCGGACCGCGAGGGCGGCATCGCGTCCGTCGCGACGGCGGTCGGCGCCCACGCGACCGTGCTCGGCGCAGCCGGGGCGTACGTCGCGGCCGCGGCAGTCCTCGCCGTCCTGCCGTGGCCCGGTGTCCTCGCCGCCCTGCTGCCGCTCCCGTACGCGGCCAACGTGCTGCGGTTCCGCCACGTGCGCGACGACGACTGCGAGCGCGCGAACGCCGGGTGGCGCACGTTCATGTGGCTCAACCTCGTCACGGGCTTCCTCGTGACGATGCTCCTCATCGTGACCGCGCTCGCCTGACCGCCGGGCTCGACCGCGGGTGCGGCGCAGGGCGCGTCGCGGGAGGGACGACGACGGCCCCGGTCCGCGAGGTCGTCGCGGTGCCGGGGCCGTGGTCGGGGGAGCGGGGGCCTCAGGAGAGGTCGCCGTACTCCCAGTGCCAGGGCTCGTTCTTCGAGCCGCCGGCGCGGGCCCACTCGGGGTTGTCCCAGCCGTAGGCCGGCGCGTTGGCGCGCATCCACTCGTACTGCGCGGTGCCGTAGCCCTGGATGCCGCCGCCCAGGTCGAGCGCGAGCGCCCAGCCGTGGTTCGACATGCCGGGGGGCGCGGCGAAGTAGCCGCGCGACGCCTTGACGGCGACCTGCGAGGCGTAGGAGCGGTAGGAGTCCGTCACGGAGAGGTTCACGCCGAACGCTTCGCGGAACTTCTCGTTGAGCGCCTCGATCTGGTGCGCCGCGTCGCAGCGGAGCTGCTCGCCCGGCGCGAACGACAGCTCGCACAGGGCGCTCGCGGGGATCTGCCCGTTGCCGTAGCCCGCCGTGGAGGTCGCCCACTTGTCGAGCTGTGCGGCGATCTCCGCGGCCGACGGCGGTCCGGGCACGACCTCGACGGTCACGCCCGACCCGGCCGCGTCGAGCAGCGTCGACAGCTCGGTGGTCAGGGAGGCGATCTCCTCGGAGGTCGGCACGCCGGTGGGGGACGCGTCGCCGGCCGGCGTGGTCGCGGCGTCGTCGGTGGAGCCGGTCGCGAGGTCGGGCGACGCGGTGGCCGTGTCGGCGGCCGCGGCGTCCTCCTCGGGAGACTCGGTCGCGGTCTCGGCGGACGCGGAGGCGTCAGGAGCGGCGTCGTCGGGGTCAGCAGCGCTCTCGGCCGACAAGGACGTCGCCGGCTCGTCGGACGCGGTGAGGTCGGGCAGCGCCGCGTCGAGCGCGGGCGCCGCGGCGGCAAGCTCTCCGAGCGGGGTGCGCGCCGAGGTGCGGCTCGCGCGGTCGCTGCCGCGCTCGTCGAGCGCGGGCACGCTCTCGGCGAGGACGTCCACCGCGGAGGGGGCGTCGTCCGCCTCGGCCTCTTGCTCGTCGGGCGTGGCGCTCGACGGGGCGTCGGGGTCCGCGGGCTGCGTCCCGACCGAGACGGCCGGGAGGCCGGAGAGGCTGGGCGTCCGGTCGGCGGAGGACACCTCGGTGACGGCCTCGCTGAGGCGCGTGCGGGCGTCCTCGATCTGGGCGACCTGCTCGGGGGTGAGCCCCGCGGCGCCCTCCCCGGTGAGGAACTGCGCGCGCTGGAGCGCGTCGCCCGCAGCCTCGACCGTCTCCGGGTCTGCGGCGACGGTACCGATCGTGGCGGACGCGGGCGTGGCGCTCGCGGCGGTCTCGCCGGAGGCCGGGGTCGCGTCCGCCGTGGTGCCGGTCCCGGCGGCCGACGGCGCGGTGCCGCTCCCGAAGGCCGCCGCGGCGGTGCTCGCCGTGAGCGCGACGGCGGCCACCGCGGCGCCGGCACCGAGCGTGCGGCGGCGGGGCGCGACGCGGGCAGCGCCGTGCGCGCCGCGGCGCGCGGCGGAGGCGAGGGCGGCGGTGAGCGAGGCCCGGCTCGCGGTGTGGCGGCCCATCTAGCGCGCCTCGCCGCGGGCGGCGGCTCGCGCGCCGGTCGTGCTGGTCGTGGTGCGGGCGGTCGTGCGGTGCTGTGCAGTGGTCAAGCGAACGATCCGATCATCGGGCCGTGGTCGCGGGCGGTCGAGCACGGAAGCGCTCCCATCCCTGGTGCACCTGCGCAGGACGGAGCGCTGGGTGACCACGACGGCGTGCGGTCGGGGCGGGACGCACGCGCGCCCTCTCACCACGACGCCGGCAGGCCTGGTCGCAAGGTGGACCCAGGAGGCCTGTCGGCTGTTCCATCTTCAACTAGACACGTGTCCAGCGGGGTGCCGTGACGGGGGGAAGCCTCGGGAATGACGTGCCGACCGTGTGGTCAGGATGTGAAGAGGGTACGTGTCACGCGTCCTGCGTCCCGGGTGACCGCCGAGCCGACGAGGGTGCCGAGGGCGATCCCGAAGACGGCGACGACCGCGTTCGCGATCTCCTGGGCGGCTTCCGGGCCGCCGTTCACCAGGTCGGAGAGGCCCAGCAGGCTGAGCGCCCCGGGCACGAGGAGCCAGAACGCCGGGAGGGTCGTGACGGCGGCGGGAGGTCCGTGCGGCGTCCGCTCCACGAGCGCGGCGAGCGGCGCGATGACGAGGGCGCCCACGAACCCCGCGAGCGGCGCCGCGGCGAGCGCCCCGACGAGCTGGGCCGCGTACGCGCCGAGCAGGACGAGCAGCACCCAGGGGAGCGAGCCGCGCGGCGACGACGCGAAGTACATCTGCCCGAGCCCGACCGCGAGGATCCCCACCCACGGCGCCCACCAGCCGAGCTGGTCCGCGGCGGGGGCGGCGACGAGCGGGCCTGCCACCGCGGCTCCCGCGACGACACCGAACACGAGCAGCAGGAGCTGCGCGACCCCGTAGACGAGCCGGCTCGCGCCGGCGACGATCTGGTTGCTCGTCAGCTCGATCGCGGCGACCGTGAGCACCGAGCCCGGCAGGAACGACACGAGCGGCGGCACGAGCACGCTGAGCGGGTCGTCGCCGAGCCAGGGGTGGACGACGTCGATCGCCAGGAGGGTGACGACGAACGCCGCGACGACGGGCAGGGCGGTCGCGAGCGTCGGCCACCGGGTCCCGAGCCAGCGCAGGGCGCCCACGAGGATCCCGAGCACGAGGTAGACCGGCAGGAGCCGCGCGGTCGGGTTGAGCACGAGGCCGAACCCCACCGTGAGCAGCCCGTGGCCCACGACCGTGAGCACCGCGCCGAACCGCGGCGGGCGCTCGACGATCGCGCGCAGCTCGGCGCGCGCGTCGGCGAGCGGGACGTCGGTCGTCCGCAGGCGCCGCACGAGGGTCGTGAGCGCCCCGATCTGGTCGAGGTTGAGGCCGCTCGCGGCGGCGGCGGCGAAGTCGGCGACCGTGCCGCCCGCCGTGCTGACCCGGACGAAGACGCCCGTCGGGAGGACGAGCGTGCCCACGGTCGACGCGCCCGAGCGCCGGGCGACGGCCTCCAGGTCGTCCTCGACGTCGGTCACGGAGCGCCCGGAGTCGAGCAGCGCGGTCCCGAGCTCGCGCAGGAGGGGGACGAGGTCGGGCGACACCTCGGGCGGCTCGGGGTCGACGGCGGGAGGCGGCTCGTCGCCCAGCGCGCGCAGCACGCGTCGCACGACGGACGGGGCGCGGCGCACGTCGTCGAGCCAGCTCGCGTGCCGCCGCCGGGTCAGGGCGTGCCCTCCGCGCTCGCCGCGACGAGCGCGAGCACGGCGCGCGCGTAGGCGTCGGAGGCGTCCGCCGCGGCGAAGGTCCCGACGTCGTCGAGCACCTCGGTGCCGACGACGTACCCGCCCGTCGTCCGCTCGAGCCGCCGGAACGTGCCGCCGAGCAGCTCCCGGAGCTGGCCCTCGAGCGGGTGCCACAGGGCGTCCTCGAGGGCGACCGAGTCGAGCGCCCACTCGGTCGTCCCGTTGAACCCGAGCACGACGCCCGTGTCGAACTCGTGGGGCTCGATCGTCATGTCGCTCACGGTGAAGACGTCGCCGTCACGGCCCGTGGCCAGGAGGCGGAAGCGGTCGCCCGACGCGGGGGACCACCGCACGCCCGCGTCGCGCAGGGCGAGCGCGAGGTCCCACGAGATCATGCCTGCCACGGTAGGCCCGGGCCGCCCGGCGCGCGCGTCGGCCCGCGTCCCGACCCGCGGGACGATCCGTCCCGCGCCCGTGCGCGTTCACGACCCGGACACACCCGCCACGTTCACTCGTCCCATGACCCACGACGTCCCCGGGGACGCGCGGCGCACCGGCGGAGACCCCGCCCCCGCCCTGCCCCCGAACCTGCTG
>NZ_LUAZ01000007.1:0-624 GCF_001647255.1 Cellulosimicrobium sp. I38E | reverse complement strand
ACCGCCTCGTTCCACGCGGCCCGGTCGTCGAAGTCGCCCGGTGCCACGACGACGGCGGCGATCCCGGCCTCGCGGGCGAGGTCGAGTCCGCCCGCGTCGGCCTTGTCCGACACGACGCCCACGACGCGCGCCCCGTAGGCGGCGTCGTCGTGCGCGGCGAGGATCGCGGCGAGGTTGCTGCCGGCGCCCGAGACGAGGACGACGACGCGGGCGGCGGAGGTGGACTCGACGGGGTGGCCGGACGGCGTCTGCACGGTGCTCCTGCGGGTGTCGGGTGGCTCGGGGTGGCTCGAGGTGCTCGAATGTCGGGGTCGGCGGGAGGCGCTGGGCACACCCTCCCGGGCACCCGGCCTCCGATGGGAGAATGTACCGCGAGCCGCCCGACCGACCGAGGAGCTGCCCGTGGGCAACCCGTACGCACCGCCCCGTCCCGACGCGCCGCAGCAGCCTCGCCGCGATCCTCGCCGCGCACGACGACGCCGCCTACGGGGCGCGCGTCGTGGGCGTCGTGTCGGACAAGGCCGACGCGGGCGGACTCGACCTCGCCCGCGAGGCCGGGATCGCCGCCGTCGTCGTGGCACCGGGCGACTTCGACGACCGGGCCGCGTGGAACGAGGCGGTCGC
>NZ_LUAZ01000006.1:0-690 GCF_001647255.1 Cellulosimicrobium sp. I38E | reverse complement strand
GAGCCCGACCAGGCCGGCCCGGCGGTCGAGCAGGCGACAAGGACGCGTCCCGCGCGCCGGACGCGCCCGAACCACCTGCCCGCGTGACGGTCCCGCGACCGGCGACTGTCCCGGCGCGGCGGTGCGGCGACCCGGCCGGTCGCGCGGCCTGGCCGGCCGCGCGGCGCGGGCCGAGCCCCACCCCGCGGGCGGTCGCCCAAGGTGAGCAACGACCAGGGTGAGACGGAGCAGGGCGGGGTGGGTGGTGGTGCCGCGTCGTGGCGGGCCTGGCGGGAGCCGCGAGGAACGAGCGGCGGATGGTAGACGCGGCACCACCACCCACCCCGACCACCCAACCCAACCACGCGCCGCCGAGCACAAGAACCACGGCTCCACCTCGCGCGACCACGGCTCTACCTCGCGCGACCGGGGTTCTACCTCGGCGCGGTCGCGGACTCGATCGCGGCGCGGAGGCCGTCGGCCGTGACGCGGCCGCGGTAGCGGGCGCCGTTGACGAACAGCGTCGGGGTGCCCTGGACTCCCGCGGCGAGGGCGTCGGCGTAGTCGCGCTGCACGGGTGCGGCGTGCTGCTGCGCGGCGTCGCCCACGACGGACGCGCCGTCGAGGCCGAGCTCCTCGGCACGGTCGGCCAGGCCGGCCTCGCCGAGCTGGTCCTGGTGCTCGAACAGCGCGGCCTGCATCTCCCAGAAC
>NZ_LUAZ01000005.1:0-781 GCF_001647255.1 Cellulosimicrobium sp. I38E | reverse complement strand
AGGCCCTGCCAGTCGGGCTTGGACGCGTACGTCTGGCGGTAGTAGTCCCCGAGCTGGAGGCGCGAGGCCGCCGCGTCGTCGACCAGCACCGTGGCGTGCGGGTGCATCTGCATGATCGTCGCGGGCCACAACGCCGAGATCGGACCCTCCACGAGCTGGTGCACCGCCTCCGCCTTGCCCTTGCCCGTGGCCAGCAGCACCAGGTGCCGCGCCGACATGATCGTGGCCAGCCCCTGCGTCAGGCAGTGCCGCGGCACCTGGTCCACGTCGTCACCGAAGAACCGCGCGTTGTCCTCACGCGTCTGRGCCGTCAACGTCTTGATCCGCGTGCGCGAGGCCAGGGACGACCCCGGCTCGTTGAACGCGATGTGCCCGTCGGTCCCGATCCCCAGGATCTGCAGGTCCACACCCCCCGCCGCCGCGATCGACTCCTCGTACGCCGCGCACGCCGCGACCAGGTCCGCCGCGTTGCCGTCCGGGCCCTGGACCGCGCCCTCGGCGAAGTCCACCCGCGAGGCGATCTCGGTCTCGATCACGTTCCGGTACCGCTCGGGGTGCTCCGCGGGCAGGCCCACGTACTCGTCGAGCATGAACGCCCGCACCCCCGCGAACGACAACCCGTCCTCACGGTGGCGCCGCGCCAGCTCGTCGTACACCCTCAACGGCGACGACCCCGTCGCCAGCCCCAGCACCGCCTCCGGCCGCGACCGCACCACCTTCTCGACCGCGTCCGCAGCCAGCACCGCCAACCGCTCCGCAGGAGCGATCACGACCTCCATCA
>NZ_LUAZ01000004.1:0-858 GCF_001647255.1 Cellulosimicrobium sp. I38E | reverse complement strand
CGCCGAGGCAGAACCCCGGTCACGCGAGGTAGAACCTTGGTGGGCCGAGGTCGACGCTTGGTCGGGTCTCAGGCCCGCGTGGTCGGGTCCGCGGCGCGGGTGGCCTCGGTGCTCGGGGCTGCGGCGCCGTCACCCTGGTCTGTCGGCCGTGGGTTCGAGGAGCGCCGCTCTGACGCCCCTTCGCATCCGAGCCCACCCCCACCGCTCGGCGATCGTCTCGCCCGGGACGTCGGTCGCCGCTCGCGACCATCGAGCGGCCCGCCGGAGCCAGTACGCCTGTGGCGACTCGGCACGAGCCCGACCAGGCCGGCCCGGCGGTCGAGCAGGCGACAAGGACGCGTCCCGCGCGCCGGACGCGCCCGAACCACCTGCCCGCGTGACGGTCCCGCGACCGGCGACTGTCCCGGCGCGGCGGTGCGGCGACCCGGCCGGTCGCGCGGCCTGGCCGGCCGCGCGGCGCGGGCCGAGCCCCACCCCGCGGGCGGTCGCCCAAGGTGAGCAACGACCAGGGTGAGACGGAGCAGGGCGGGGTGGGTGGTGGTGCCGCGTCGTGGCGGGCCTGGCGGGAGCCGCGAGGAACGAGCGGCGGATGGCGACAAGGACGCGTCCCGCGCGCCGGACGCGCCCGAACCACCTGCCCGCGTGACGGTCCCGCGACCGGCGACTGTCCCGGCGCGGCGGTGCGGCGACCCGGCCGGTCGCGCGGCCTGGCCGGCCGCGCGGCGCGGGCCGAGCCCCACCCCGCGGGCGGTCGCCCAAGGTGAGCAACGACCAGGGTGAGACGGAGCAGGGCGGGGTGGGTGGTGGTGCCGCGTCGTGGCGGGCCTGGCGGGAGCCGCGAGGAACGAGCGGCGGATG
>NZ_LUAZ01000003.1:0-1241 GCF_001647255.1 Cellulosimicrobium sp. I38E | reverse complement strand
GACGACGAGATCACGGTCCGGCCCGGGCGCACGGTCTCGGTCGCGGCCCTGGCCAACGACACCGACCCCGACGGCGACCAGGTCGGCCTGGTCCCCGGCGGCATCGAGGACACCCACGACCTGGACGCCGAGGTCGTCGTCGACCGCATCGTGCTGACCTCCCCCGACGCCGACGGCGCCTACACCTTCTACTACCAGGTCCAGGACACCTACGGCGCCCGCGCCACCGGCGCCGTGACCGTCAACGTCGCCGCCGACGCACCCCTGCTGCCCCCCGTCGCGCGCGACGACACCGTGCCCGTGGAGGACATCCTGGGCAAGACCGAGGTCACCGTCCCCGTCCTGGACAACGACGAGGACCCCGACGGCGCCGCGACCGAGCTCACCGTCACCACCGACGCGACCACCACCACCGTCACCGACACCGGCGAGCTCGTCGTCACCCTCACCGAGAACCGCCAGGTCGTGACCTACACCGTCACCGACATCGACGGCCTCACCGCCAAGGCCTTCGTCAAGGTCCCCGGCCTCACCGACCAGAAGCCCACGCTCCGCCCCGGGACCCAGCTCGAGGTGCTGGCGGGCGAGTCCCTGCCGATCGACATCACGGAGCACGTGCTCGTCGTCGAGGGCAGGACGCCGCGGCTCACGACCGAGGACAAGGTCACGGCGACCGAAGGTTCGCGCGAGGTGCCCTCCGTGACCGAGATCGTGTACACCCCCGACGCCGACTACACGGGTCCCGCGGCGGTGTCGTTCGAGGTCACCGACGGCTCCGGGCCCGACGACCCCGAGGGCCACACCAACGTGCTGACGATCCCCGTCACCGTGCTGCCGCCGGAGAACCTCCCCCCGGAGCTCGTGGGCACCCCGACGCTCGACGTCGCGGCGGGCGAGGAGGCCTCGGTCGACCTCGTGCGCTTCGCCACCGACCCGGACGGCGACCCCCTGACCTTCAAGGCCACCGGCCAGGCCCAGGGCCTGACCGTCACCGTCGAGGGCACCACCCTGCACGCCCAGGCCACCCCCGAGGTCCCCAAGGGCTCGGTCGTGCAGGTCCCGATCACCGTCACCGACGGCGAGCACCCCCCGGTCGAGGGCACCGCGACCCTGACCGTCGTGGCCTCCACCCGACCCCTCGCGCGCGCCAACCAGGACACCGTCGACGACGCCCACCAGGGCAAGCCGACCACGGTCCCCGTGCTCGCCAACGACTCCAACCCCTTCCCCGACACCCCGCT
>NZ_LUAZ01000002.1:0-110775 GCF_001647255.1 Cellulosimicrobium sp. I38E | reverse complement strand
AGGGGGAGGGAGGTCGGGAAGACCGTCGTCCGGTTCGATGTACGGGCGTTCCACGGCCGGGCGGGAGGCTGGGGCGACGACGGGGTCCGAGCTGAGCTCCGGGTCGACCGTGATGCCGAAGCGGACGTCGCGTCCGAGGCACGAGGACATCGCCGTCACCAGCTCGTCGCGCACCCGGGTCTCGAGGTAGGTGCGGGTCTGCTCGTGCGGCACCGCGATGAACACCGTGTCGTCGAGGATCGCGAGCGGCTTGGCCAGCCGGATGAAGGCGATCTGCCGCGGTGTGATGTCCGGGCTCGCCTCGAGGATGCTCAGGGTCTGCGCCCAGACGTCGGCGATGTTCTCGTCCGGGTTGGCCACGGGCAGTTCCTCACAGGTCGAGGGTGTGCGCCGGCACGCGGAGCCGACCGTCGAGCGCGCGCTGACGGGCCGGGCGGGGTGCGCCGACGAAAGAAGGTCACGGGTGTGGTGATGCTGGGGTCGATCGTGCCATGGGAACCCCTCGTCCACATAGTTGTCCACAGGCTGTGGGTTGTAGGGTGAGGATGCTCTCAGCCCCGAGGGGTGTCGTTGGGACCGCGTCGGCGCGGCACTCGCGGCGCGGCGCCTCTCACCTCTCCTGGTTTGACCCGGAGGGGTCGCGCAGCGTAACGTCAGACAGCCGTTCCAGGTGTTCTTGGCGCGCCCGCGTGGAGGAGACTCGACACGAGGCCTCGCGTCCTGAGCTGCCTGCAAAGATCCGGTGCCCCCAGCAATGGCCCACTCGATCCGCGTGCCTGGACGGCGACCGGGCGGGTGACCGCGCGGTGCACGACCTGAACCACCGACAGGCTCCAACCGGGACCTGTCACTGCATCGTCGAGGACATAGACGGTGTACCTCCCCGACGTTCTTGGAGTACCTCGTGAGCAAGCGGACCTTCCAGCCGAACAACCGGCGCCGGGCGAAGACCCACGGCTTCCGGCTGCGCATGCGGACCCGTGCCGGCCGCGCCATCCTGGCTGCCCGCCGTCGCAAGGGCCGCACCGAGCTCTCTGCCTGATCCCACGTGCTCCCCGCGGCGCACCGACTGCGCCGTTCCGTCGATTTCGAGCGGGCGGTGCGCCGTGGCGTGCGTGCGGGTAGGTCGACCGTGGTCGTGCACCTCTCCGAGGATCTCGAGGGTGATGCGCGACCACAGGTCGGCTTCGTCGTCTCCAAGGCGGTGGGGAACGCGGTGCACCGCAACCTCGTGAAGCGTCGGCTGCGCGCCGCCACTGCGGCGCGCCTCGACGTGCTGCCCGACCACGGGCGTGCTGTCGTCCGGGCGCTTCCCGCCTCCGCCGCGGCGACGTTCGGCGACTTGAGCGCCGACCTCGACCGCGGCCTCGATCGCGCCGTACGGCGCCTCCACGAGCGTGCGGGCGTGGATCGATGACGACCACCCACCCGGTCGACGCTCCCGGCGCGACGTCCCCTGAGGACGCCGCCGACCGCGGAGCTCCCGGCTTCGTGCGTCGCGTCGTCGCCGTGCTGCGTCGCGTCCCGGCGCTCACCCTCATCGGCATGATCCGGGCCTACCAGTCGGTGATCTCCCCGATGACCGGGCCCACGTGCAAGTACTACCCGTCCTGCTCCCAGTACGCCCTCACGGCGGTGCGTCGTCACGGCGCCCTGCGCGGAACGGGCCTCGCCCTCTGGCGGCTGCTGCGCTGCAACCCCTGGAGCCTCGGTGGGGTCGACGACGTTCCGCCGGCACGACACACGCACTAGTCCGCAGCCCGACATCGGGCGATTCACAAGCTTTGTCTGAAGTTGAGGGAGCAGTCACCGATGGACTTCTTCGCGTTCCTCGCCCCGATCGAGTGGGTCGTGGCGTGGATCATGTACCTGTGCCACCAGGGTCTGGTGTTCCTCGGGTTCTCCGACGGCCCCGGCCCGGCGTGGGTCCTGTCGATCGTCGGGCTCGTCATCATCATCCGCATCCTGCTGATCCCGCTGTTCTTCAAGCAGATCAAGGCATCGCGCGGCATGCAGATGCTGCAACCGGAGATGCAGGCGATCCAGAAGAAGTACAAGGGCAAGACGGACCCGGCGTCCCGCGAGGCCATGAGCCGCGAGACGATGGACCTGTACCGCAAGCACGGGACGAACCCCTTCGCGTCGTGCATGCCGATCCTGTTGCAGTCCCCGATCTTCTTCGCGCTCTTCCGCGTGCTCAACGGCCTCGTGCCCATCTCCAACGGCACGGACGACCCGATCGGTCCGATCAACTCGGCGGTCGCGAGCGACATCGAGAGCTCGTCGGTGTTCGGAGCGCAGCTGTCCGACGTGTTCCTGCGTACAGACGACCTGCAGACCAAGATCGTCATCGCCGTGCTCATCGTCGCGATGTGCGCCACCACCTTCTTCACGCAGCGCCAGCTCACGATGAAGAACATGCCGAAGGCCGCCCTCGAGGGCCCGATGGCGTCGACGCAGAAGATGATGCTCTACGTCTTCCCGTTCATCTTCGCCGTCTCGGGTGTCAACTTCCCGGTCGGTGTGCTCGTGTACTGGACGACGACGAACCTCTGGTCCATGGGTCAGCAGTTCTACACGATCCGTCGTATGCCGGCGCCGGGCTCCGAGGCGGAGCGACTCCTCAAGGAGCGCCAGGCGCGCAAGCGCGCGGCGAAGGGGGTCGTCGAGGACGCCACGCCGGTGATCGAGCAGCCGCGCGGGCAGCGTCAGCAGCCGAAGCGTAAGGACCGACAGAAGGCTGCGCCCCGTCCGGTCGGGACGACCACACCCAACGTCGACGACGTTCCGGTCGAGGACGCTCCCGTCGAGGACGCCCCCAAGGCGGCAGACGGATCTGGGACGAACGACGGCGCGAAGGGCTCTCCGGCCACCGGGGCGTCCAAGCCCGCGCCCAAGAAGAAGAAGCAGAAGTAGACCCGCGCGCGTGCGCGCCCCCGCCGTGAGGAGCACCGTCATGACGCCTACCGAGACCCCAGCACCTGAAGACGCCGCCACCGAGGAGTCGACGCGCGAGACCACCAGCCTGGAGGAGGAGGGTGAGATCGCAGCGGACTACCTCGAGGAGCTGCTCGACATCGCCGACCTCGACGGTGACATCGACATCGACGTCGAGCACGACCGCGCGGCCGTCGAGATCGTCGCCGACGATCCCGCCGCGCTGCGTTCCCTCGTCGGTGAGGACGGCGACGTTCTCGACGCGCTCCAGGAGCTGACCCGCCTCGCTGTCCAGGCGCGGACGGGGGAGCGGAGTCGACTGATGCTGGACGTGGCCGGTTTCCGCGCCGCTCGACGTCGTGAGCTCACCGCTCAGGCTGAGGAGGCGATCTCTCGTGTTCAGTCCGGTGGGGCGAAGGTCTCGCTGGAACCGCTGAACGCCTTCGAGCGCAAGGTGATCCACGACGCGGTGGCTGCCGCCGGCCTCCGGAGCGACTCCGAGGGTGTCGAGCCTCAGCGCTACGTGGTGATCTACCCCGCTGACTGACACTGCTTCACTGCTTGGTGTCGGATGCCGTTCGCCCCCCGTTTCACGTGAAACGGGGGGCGAACGGTTTCTTCGGCCGTCGCAGGAGCCGGTACCGGTCGCTGGCGGTCTTGCGTCCGGCCCGGCGTCACTCCTGTGCTCCTTCAACGGGTGGCCTTCGGCTCGCGCTCGAGCTGACGCGGGAGCGGGGGGAGCACTGATGTGGCTCGGGTGCCTGGGAGTCGCACGGGACGACGCGGATCACGTGGTGGTCGGGCACGCCGTCGGGCGTTTCACGTGAAACGATGTGGCGTGCCCATTGACGAGGAAGCAGAGGAGCCGATGCGCGACCTGGTAGACGGCAACGCGGAGCCGGAGATCTCCCGGGAGGCGCTGACCGAGTACTTCGGTGCGGCGTACCCGACCATCGAACGGTTTGCGGACCGCCTGCGCGAGGAAGGCGAGCTGCGGGGACTGATCGGTCCCCGCGAGGTTCCTCGCATCTGGGACCGGCACATCCTGAACTCTGCCGCGGTCGTCCCGTTCCTTCCGGAGACAGGGCTCATCGCAGACATCGGATCCGGCGCGGGGCTCCCCGGGGTCGTGATCGCAGCGATGCGGCCAGGGGCCTCCGTGTACCTGGTCGAGCCGATGGAGCGGCGCTGCGCGTGGTTGTCGGAGATCGCCACGGATCTGAACCTCACGAACATCGAGGTGAAGCGGGGCCGTGCGGAGGAGTACCACGGCGCGTTCGAGTGCGACGCGGTGACGTCTCGCGCCGTGGCCGCCCTGGACAAGCTGGTCCGGCTCTCGCTGCCGCTCGTTCGACCGGGCGGCGAGATGATCGTGCTGAAGGGGCGCAACGTGGCGCGCGAGGTGGAGCCCGCCCGCAAGGTGCTGCGACGGCTCAAGGGGGGCGAACCCGAGATCGTTGACGCGCCGACGATCCCCGGTGTGGAGACCACCACTGTGGTGCGCATCGTGCGGCAGACTGGGGCACGCTGAACCCAACCCTCGACGTCGGCACCGCTGTGTGACGACACGGGGGCGACGAGCGCTCGACATCCACCGATGGGTGGGCTGGACGGCGCATGCTGGGACGCGACGACGGAGAGGATGAGACGCGTGACGGAAAGCCCTGTCGACCCTGGAGGACCTCAGGATCGGTCGGCGACGTCGCTCTCCCGGGACGGGGGAGGGGCTCGGAACTCCGGGAGTGAGGACGACCGGAGAGCAGCCCTGATGGCGAGCCTGCCGGTCACGGACGAGTCGACACCGCTCGCCGCTCAGCTCGCCGAGGACGCCAGGCGCCGCATCGACCTCCAAGGCCGCCGCTTCCCACGTCCGGCGTCGACGCGCATCATCACGGTGGCGAACCAGAAGGGCGGCGTGGGGAAGACCACGACGACAGTGAATCTCGCTGCCGGTCTCGCCCTGGCAGGTCTCAACGTGCTCGTGATCGACAACGATCCTCAGGGCAACGCATCGACCGCGCTCGGCGTCGAGCACCGCGCCGGGACCCCGTCGGTCTACGAGGTCCTGGTCGACGGCGATCCGCTCGCCAGCGCGGTTCAGCAGTGCCCTGACATCCCGACACTGTGGTGTGTTCCGGCGACCATCGACCTCTCGGGCGCGGAGATCGAACTGGTCTCCCTCGTTTCACGTGAAACACGGCTCCGCCGCGCTCTGGACGAGTACCTGGCAGCGCGAGAGCGTGAGGGCCTGGAACTTATCGACTATGTCCTGGTCGACTGCCCGCCCAGCCTGGGCCTTCTCACCGTCAACGCGTTCGTCGTCGGTCGGGAGGTGCTCATCCCGATCCAGTGCGAGTACTACGCGCTCGAGGGACTGAGCCAGCTCCTGAAGACGATCGAGCTCATCAAGTCGCACCTCAACCCCGGCCTACACGTCTCGACGATCCTGCTGACGATGTACGACGGGCGAACCAATCTCGCGCAGCAGGTGGCGGCAGAGGTGCGCGAGCACTTCCCTGACCAGACCTTGCGGACGACCGTGCCGCGCTCGGTGCGCATCTCAGAGGCCCCGAGCCACGGGCAGACGGTGATGACCTACGATCCGGGCTCGACGGGTGCGCTCGCGTATCTCGAGGCAGCACGTGAGCTGACGCACCGCGGAGCGAACAGGCCTGCCGATCGCGAGCTGGGTGCGCCCGCAGGGCAGGATGCGGCTCTCGAGCACGGCGACGATCCCGAGACTGCCCCTGTGCCCGAGGCGGTCCGAACCGAACATGAGTTTGCCGGCACCATCGGTGGTCCCGGCCTGCGGCAGGAGGAACTGCGATGAGCGAGAAGCGTCGAGGGCTCGGCCGGGGGCTCGGGGCTCTCATTCCGACCAGCTCAGAGGGGAAGCGACCGGTAGACGTCTTCTTTCCGAGCCCGACGACTGAGGAGCCCGCGACCGACGCGCTGAACGAGGGCGCTTCCGCAGGTGACGGGGGCGGGAAGGGGTCGGCCGAGAGCGGGACGCAGGGCACTCCTGTCGTCACCCTTGTCGCGGAGGCCGGCTCAGGTCCTGCGGACCTGGACTCTCTGACATCGCTCTCGGCTCATGACCTCGCCGAGCTGGAAGCCGTGAGCGCGGGAGACGATGGTGCGCTCGGCCGGAGTGACGACGAGCCGGCGCGGCCCAGGGAGCACGACAGCGCGGAGGGGACCGAGCAGAGCACCGAGGGTGCGCCTTCGATCCGTGACGATGCCGCGAGCGTCGTTTCACGTGAAACGACGAGCGCCACGACGGATGGCGTGGACACGCCGGGCGAGGGGATCGCGAAGTCGCCTCGGGCGGATCCCCGCGGCGAGCCCACCCCCAGCACCGAGGAGTGGATGGGGAGCGCGGCTGAGGACCTCGTACCGGTCCCCGGCGCACGATTCGCCGAGGTGCCGACCGCGTCCATCCGTCCGAATCCACGCCAGCCACGCACGGTCTTCGACGAGGGGGATCTCGACGAGCTCGTCGGTTCGATCCGTGAGATCGGCGTTCTTCAACCCATCGTCGTTCGACCCGTCCCCGGGGAGGACGGTTCCTTCGAGCTGATCATGGGGGAGCGGAGGTGGCGCGCGACGCAGGCCGCCGGACTCGACGTGATTCCCGCGATCATCCGCGAGACAGATGACGCTGACCTGCTGCGCGACGCACTGCTCGAGAACCTGCACCGGAGCGCCCTCAATCCCTTGGAGGAGGCGGCAGCGTACCGCCAGCTCCTCGACGACTTCGGATGCACGCACGAGGAGCTCGCTGAACGCATCTCTCGGAGTCGACCGCAGATCTCCAACACTTTGAGGCTTCTGCGACTCCCACCCCTGGTCCAGCGGCGGGTCGCGGCGGGCGTTCTCTCCGCTGGTCATGCGCGCGCGCTCCTGGGTCTCACCGACGGTGCGGAGATCGAGCGCCTCGCCCAGAGGATCGTGGCTGAGGGGCTCTCGGTCCGTGCAACCGAGGAGATCGTCGCGATGGGCGGTCTGGACGGCGAAAGGCGTGCGCCGCGCGCGCCGCGCGCGGGTCAGCGCTCCGCTGCGATCGACGAGCTCGCTCATCGCCTCTCCGACCGCTTCGAGACGCGCGTGAAGGTCGACCTCGGCAAGAAAAAGGGGCGCTTGACCGTCGAGTTCGCCTCGGTCGAGGACCTGAACAGGATCCTCGACGTGATGGCGCCCGACGACCCGGGCCTTCTCCGCAAGTAGCGATCCCAGTCGGGCGCTCTTAGCGCAGCGCACGGCCGAAGCCGATACCGGGACTGTCGTGAGGTGCTCGCCCGCACCCGCGGCAGTCCCGGTCGCATGTTCGCCGCTCTCGCCGGGGGAGGGTGTGCACTTCTTCCTTCGAGCGCGAGCGGTGCGGCCGACGAAGTCTTCCACGTGAAGCGGCGACTGGGGGCGGCCGCCGCGTCCCGCTCGCGTGTGCTCGAAACCGACATTGCCTGGGCCGGCCCGACGCCCCGGGCACGTACCGACGCCGTTCGTGCCGGTGGGTCATCGCTTTCAGCCAGCCCTGCGCTCCACGCGACCTACCGCTCGGTCTGCGGGCACATGATGGCGAGGCCGCCCCCCGCAACGTTTCACGTGAAACGCGCTCCTACCGCTGGACGGGGCCTGTGCGCCGGCGAGGACTCCAGGGGCAACGCACTCGCGGAGTCGTCGTCACCCACGGAGTGAGGAGGGAGGCCGCAGAAGCTCGAAACGGCGCGTGGGCCTCACGGCATGATTCGAGCCGGAGTACGTCGCGCGACCCGCACCGTAGTTGATTCCGCGCTGGGTACTTCGCGGAGGGCCGCGCATCCGGTGACGGTCTCGCGGCGCATGACGATCTCGATACCGCATGACGATCTCGATACCGCATGACGATCTCGATACCGCATGACGATCTCGACATCACGTGACGATCTGGACAACACGTGACGGTCTCGCGTCGCTGAGTCAGGCTGTATCCGTGATGGCGCGCCGTTCGCCAGATGTCAGGACAGTGTGAACTCCGGGCGGCGGAGAGCACGGTGTCGGAGACCACAAACCCGTCCGCTGTTTCACGTGGAACTACGTGGCGGAGAGCCGCGCGCGGAGGGGCCGTTTCACGTGAAACAGTCCGGCGGTGCCCGCTGACCGATGACGAGGCGTCCCGCGGCACGGGGCCTTCCGACGCACTCGGGTTCCCTGGCTCTCTGCGGGGGGAGGGGTACACGCAAGCGCTGGCGCCCGGTCTCTACGGGGCGGGGACTTCGGCGCGCGGGCCCCGCTCGGTCCGTGCTCATCGCTAACGGCATCAGCGCTCAGGGCCGCGACCGACGGCAGCCGCCACACGGCCCCCAAGCTCTGGTCCACGTCCGTACAAGTGCCCGAGAGAGCGCCAGAGCACGCACTAGTGCCGGAGCTTAAGCCGGGGTCTGCCATCGGGCCGGTGTCTGAACCTGAGCCTGCGCCCCCAAACTGGGCCGCGTCTGGACTAGTGCTGCGCCTGAAAACTGAGCCGCGTCTGAACTAGTGCCTCGACCGAACTACCGCCCGAGAGCGAAACCAGGCCTGAAGTCACGTCACCCTCCCCTATCTAAGCCCCAGTCCGAGGGAGGCCGCGTCCGGGCCTGAGCCGGGTGTCCGAGCCCAAGCCGGACCTCGTGTCCTAACGAGCGCCTGAGTTCGAGCCCATGCCCGATCCGATCGAACCAACCCGGTCCCGTGCGGCGCACTGTCGCGCCGTGCGCCGTCCCGCTTCGACCACAGGGAGCTCATCGAACCGTGGAAGCGCGTGACGGGTGAGCAACCTCTGCGGTGACGTTCGTGTGGAATCTGGCAGACGAGTTGGCCCCGGACGAGCGATCCGCAGCACGACGCGGCGCGGCGGACGGATGAGTGGTGTTCATCCGGGACGGTGGGGGCGCCTGATGAGGAAGTCCTCTCGGCGAATCGGCTCGCGCCACGGCACGGGACGCTCGCGCCACAGCACGGGACAGAGTGGCATCGGGCCGCCGGGTGGCGTCGGCACCGGAAGAACGGGTCATGTCCCTGGAACCCTGGGGCTTCGGGCCGAGGCGGTGGTGCGTCGTCATGTGGTCGGCATGTTCACCGAGGTTCCGCGGATGAGATGCGGCGCAGCGTCCGGATCGTCTGCTCGAGCCACGCTGACCCTCGAACGTCCGCGGTCGATCGCGCGACCGATGACCGCACCCCAGGGCTTCTGGACCGACGCGATGCGTGTCCCTTCTTCCTCTCCACGGACCGAGGTCGCCTGGTGTGCAGTACGGGATCAGGGGAGAGGGCGTCGGCAAGGATCGATGAGGCCTGAGGTCAGGAGCGTGCGCCCGACCGTGAGGGCGATGGACCCGCGGCCCGGTTGACCGGACGGTGAGCTGTCGTGACCACGACGTGTGTGGGCGTCGGCGGGGACGATCCTGTCGGCCGGGTCGAGCACCGTCGGCCCGAGGAGCGTGACGTGGGGCGGGATCGACCATGCGTCGTGGAAGGCGTGTCTCCGGATGTCCGCGGCGAGGACCAGCCGGGAGCCAAGTCCTTCACGACGCTCCGGAGACGGCGTAGCCCCGCAGAGACCCGAACGACCGAAGTAGACGACCGACGAGCACCACCAGGCAAGAAAGGCCGATCGATCAATGCCAGTGATCAAGAGCCGTGACCGAGACCAGGCGATGACGGCGAGAAAGCCAGCACCGAGCAGGCAGCACCAGGCGGGCAGTACGAGGCGGGCAGCACCAGCCGAGCACGACGAGCGAGCAAGACCCAGCGAGGCGTACCAGGCAAGCGGGACCACGACACGGCAGTACGAAACGACGGAGATCAGGAACCGCGGCGAGGGAGCGAGGACCGCCGACCCGTCGAGCCTTCGTCAACTCGACGTTTCACGTGAAACGGCGACCGGCAGCATGGAACTCCCACCGTAGCCGCTCAATGTCGCACGTGGGCGTTGACGAGTGATCGGTAGAGGTGACCGAGGTCGAGCCCAGCGGCACGTGCCGCCTGCGGGAGGAGCGACGTCTCGGTCATGCCGGGTGCGACGTTGACCTCGAGGAACTGCACGACGCCGTCCTGGTCGAGGATCACGTCGGTACGTGACAGGTCGCGCAGGCCGAGCGCGACGTGAGCGCGGACGGCGACCTCGCGGACGATGCCGAGCACGTCGCCGTCCAGGCGGGCGGGAGCGAAGTACTCGGTTCGTCCGGGGTTGTATCGCGCGTCGAAGTCGTACGGACCGGCGGTGACGATCTCGACAGGCGGCAGCGCCTCAGGACCGTGGCCGAGGTCGACGACGCTGACCGCGAGCTCCACGCCGCGCACGGCGCGCTCGATCAGGGCGACGTCGCCGTACGCGAAGCAGTCGACCATGGCTCGGGGGAGCTGGTCGGCACGCTCGACGAGGGTCACGCCAAGTGCCGATCCGCCATGGGTCGGCTTGACGACGAGGGGGAGACCGAGGCGCGCGACGACGGCGTCCAGGACGGGCTGGGCGCCGAGCTCCCGGAACAGGCTCTGCGGCAGGGTCACGTACTCGGGTGAGCACAGGCCGGCTCCGAGCACCACGCTCTTCGCGACGGGCTTGCTCCAGGCTGCACGACTCTCCCGCGGCCCGGTGCCCACGTAGGGAACCCCGACCAGCTCGAGCACGTCGCGGATCGAGCCGTCCTCGCCGCTCGCGCCGTGCAGGAGCGGCCACACGACGTCGGGGCGCGTCGCGGCGAGGAACGGGAGGAGGTCGGCGTCGACGTCGTGGATCGTCACCTCGAGACCGGCGGCACGCAGGCTCTCGGCGACGCGGCGCCCGGACCGCAAGGAGACCTCGCGCTCGTGGGAGAGGCCGCCGGCGAGGATCGTGACGTGCCCGCCCGGGGGGACGGCGTCGTCGGGCCGGAGAAGGTGAAGGTGCTGGTCAGGGCGCTGCGCGTCGGTCTGGGCTGCGGTGGCAGCCTCACCCGTGGCCGCCGGGGTACCCGTGGTCGTGTCCACTGTTGACGGACTCCTGTTCGGTGCCGGCGTCGCCCGGTGAGGGCCGGCTCGGCGTCGTGGTGAGGTGCTTCAGGCCAGGTTGGGCGAGGGGTTCTCGACGTCCGTGAGGTCCGGGTCGAGCTCGGCGTTGGTCCCGAAGATCTCGACGAGCTCCTGCTCGGCGTTGACGACCCCGGCGAGGCGTCGGACTCCCTCTCGGATCCGCTCGGGGGTCGGGAAGCAGTAGGACAGGCGAACGTGGCTCGAGCCGGTGCCGTCGGCGTAGAAGGCGGTACCCGGCACGTAGGCCACGCGTGCCGTGACGGCGCGCGGAAGCATCGACCGTGCGTCGAGGCCCTCCGGGAGCTGGACCCACGTGTAGAAGCCGCCGTCGGGCACGGTCCAGCTGGCCGAGGGGAGGTGCTCGGAGAGCGCGCCGATCATGGCGTCCCGGCGCTCCCGGTAGAGCTCGCGGAACTGCTTGATCTGACCCTTCCAGTCGCACGTGTCGAGGTACGCGGCGATGGCGAGCTGCGAGGCGTTCGAGGGGCAGAGGATCGCCGACTCGCTCGCGAGGACGAGCTTCTCGCGGACGGCGTGAGGCGCCACGACCCAGCCCACGCGGTATCCCGGCGCGAAGGTCTTGGAGAACGACCCGAGGTACAGGACGCCGTCCTCGTCGAGCGAGCGCAGCGCAGGGAGTGTCTGTCCGTCGAAGCCGAGGAGGCCGTAGGGGTTGTCCTCGATGACGAGAACGCCGTAGCGCTGCGCGATCTCCAGGATGCGCGGTCGGCGCTCCGCGGTGAGGGTGACCCCGGCGGGGTTGTGGAAGTTCGGCACGGTGTAGAGCAGCTTGACGCGGCGACCGTCCGCGGCGAGGCGGGCAAGCGTCTCCTCGAGCGCCTCAGGGACGAGGCCGTGCTCGTCGAGGGGCACGTGCACGACGTCCGCCTGATACGAGCGAAACACGCCGAGCGCCCCGACGTAGCTCGGCGCCTCGGCCACGACGACGTCGCCGGGGTCGACGAAGATTCTCGTCACGAGGTCGAGCGCCTGCTGCGACCCCGTCGTGACGACGACGTCGTCGGGGTGGCACTCGATCCCCTCGAGCCGGACGACGTCGAGGATCCGCTCGCGCAGCGTCTCGTCACCCTGCCCGGAGCCGTACTGGAGGACCGTGGCACCACGCGTCGCGACGAGGCGCTGCATCGTGTCGGCGATCTGGTCGAGGGGGAGTCCTTCGAGGTACGGCATGCCGCCGGCGAGCGAGACGACCTCGGGTCGGTTCGCCACGGCGAACAGCGCTCGGATCTCCGACGCTCGCATCCCGTGCGCTCGCTCTGCGTAGGCACCGAACCACGGGTCGAGGCGGGTGCCGCTGGGAGCGGGCTGCTGCGGGGGAGTCGTCGGTCCAGTCACGACCCCCAGTGTCGCACGGGGCATCGGGGGATCCCGTGAAGACGCCGGAGGGCGGACCGCGGTGCTCGCGGTCCGCCCTCCGGCGGCGTGGTGGTGGCGCGGGTCAGACGCTCGTGGCGAGCACGGCGTCGATCTCCTCGGTGAGCGCCCGCTTGGGGCGCGCCCCGATGATCGACTTCTGGAGCTCGCCGCCCACGTAGACGTTCAGCGTGGGGATGGAGACGATGCCGTAGGCGCCGGTCGTCTCGGGGTTCGCGTCCGTGTCGAGCTTGGCGATCTTGATCTTGCCGTCGTACTCCTCGGCGAGCTCTTCGAGGATCGGCGCGACCTGGCGGCACGGGCCGCACCACGTCGCCCAGAAGTCGACGAGGACGGGGACCTCGGACTCGAGGACCTCGGCACGGAAGGTGTCGTCGGTGACCGGAACGGTCGGCATGGTTGACCTCCTGCAGTAGGACTCGGTGGGAGTGAGGGACGCTGGTTCAGGCCTGGAGCTCGGCGAGCGCCTCGGGCAGCTCGTCCGGGTTCGGCGTGCTCGGCGTACCGGCGAGGTCCGCCAGGCCGGCGGCGTCGGCGAGCTCGGTGAGGTAGCGCTGCGCGTCGAGCGCGGCGGCGCACCCCGAGCCGGCCGCGGTGATGGCCTGGCGGTAGGTGTGGTCGACGGCGTCGCCGCACGCGAACACGCCCTCGAGGTTGGTCGCGGTGGTGCGCCCGACGACCTGGATGTAGCCCTCGTCGTCCAGGTCGATCTGACCCTTGACGAGCTCGGTGCGGGGCTCGTGACCGATCGCGACGAACAGGCCGGTCGCGGGCAGCTCGCGCTCCTCGCCCGTCACGGTGTCGCGCAGCGTGAGCGCCTCGACCTTGTTCTCGCCGCCGATGCCGGCGACCTCGCTGTTCCAGGCGAAGTCGATCTTGGGGTCGTTGAGCGCGCGGTCGGCCATGATCTTCGACGCGCGCAGCTCGTCGCGGCGGTGGACGAGGGTGACCTTCTCGGCGAACCGGGTGAGGAACGTCGCCTCCTCCATCGCGGAGTCGCCGCCGCCGACGACGGCGATGTGCTGGTCACGGAAGAAGAACCCGTCGCACGTCGCGCACCAGGACACCCCGCGCCCGGACAGGCGCTTCTCGTCGTCCAGGCCGAGCTCGCGGTAGGCGGACCCGGTCGCGAGGATGACCGCGCGGGCGCGGTAGGTCTCGCCGTTGCCCGTCACGACGGTCTTGACCGGCCCCTCGAGGTCGAGCAGCGTGGCGTCGTCCCACTCGATGCGCGCGCCGAACCGCTCGGCCTGCTTGCGCATGTTCTCCATGAGGTCCGGGCCCATGATCCCGTCGGGGAAGCCGGGGAAGTTCTCGACGTCCGTCGTGTTCATGAGCGCACCGCCGGCGGTCACGGAGCCCGCGAGCACGAGCGGGGCCAGCCCCGCGCGCGCCGCGTAGATCGCCGCGGTGTACCCCGCGGGACCGGACCCGACGACGATCAGGTTCTGGACGGCAGACTGCTCGGTCACGTGCTCTCCTCGATGCTCGGTGCGTGGCGGCCGACCACGCGAGAGTGTGAACGCCGCCGAGGCGGCTTCTGTTCCACGGTACGGGTGTTCACCACGCTACGGGGCCCCGGCGCACGGCGCGCGTGCCGTCCACGCACCCGCGGGTCGGCGACGGTCAGGCCGGACCCGGTCGGGCGTCGCCTGGCCCGGGGAGCGTCAGGAGACGAGGATCTCGTTGATCTCCGCGCGGAACTCGCCGGCCGGGTTCTGCGGCAGCTCGGTGAACCACAGCACGATCGACTCCGCCTCGACCGGCTGGTCGAAGGTGAACTCCGCGCCGGGAGCGAGCGGCCCGGAGGCGAGGACGGTGCCCTCGGTGGGCGCGTCCGGGCTGGTCGCGCGGATCTCGACGTTGCCACCGGTGACGGCCGTGTCGAGCACGACCGTCGAGACCGGCGCCTTCTGCTCGAGCGTGACCGCGAACCCGATCCCGGAGCGCAGGCCGGCGAAGTCCGCGGCGTTGTAACGTCGCGAGATCCAGGTCGTGTCGGGCTGCTGGTCGTAGGCGAGCGGCGCGAGCTCGGGGTGCTCGCCGTCGTTGTTGCCCGAGGCGTCGCCCTCGGGGTCCAGGGCCTGGCCCGACGCGATCACGGGCCGGACCTCCGTCGGCGGAGCGGCCTGCTCGCCGTCCGCGGTGCCCTCTCCGCCCTCGGACGGAGCCTCCGACCCCTCGCCCGTCGGTTCCTCGCTCGTCTGGAGCGCGGGTCCGAACCCGTCGAACGCGGTGTTCACCGCCCACACGACGCCCCACACGACGAGGCCCAGGACGAGGACGAGGACGATCGGGGTGGCGTTGAACCGGCGCGGTCCGCGCCGGCGTGGCGCGGGCTCGCTCCAGGCCTGCGGCGCCTCGGTGGTCGGGGGCACGGGCGGCGGTGCGGCCGCGTACTGGACGGGCGCGGTCCCGGTGTCGTAGCCCACGGGGGGCGGGGGCACCGCGTAGGCCGCGGTCGCCGGGTCCGGCGCAGGCGGCGGGACCGCTGCCGTGGCGCCCGTGGCGACCCCGGCGGCGTACGCGACGCCCGGACCGGCGGAGCCCGGCACGTCCCCCACGCGGTGGATGCGTCCCGTCGTCGGGCGTCGGACCGGTGGTGCGGGCGGCGGCGTCCCCGGAGGCGCGCTCGTCGCACCGTCGAACGCCGTGCGGACGGACTGGCGGCTCACGCCAGCTGTCGCGGGCTGCACGAACGACGGCAGTGCCGCGACGACCGAGACCTCGCCCCAGGGCTCGACCGCGCCGACGACGTCGGCGGGGGAGCGGGGCGCGTCGCCCGCGGGCGGAGCCGTCCACTCCTCGACCGTGCCGTGGGTGCCCGCGAAAGCCTCGGCGCAGAGCGTGTCCAGCTCCGCGGGGACGTCCGGGCGGACGGCGGAGAGCGGGAGGACCCCGTCGCCCGCGCGCTGCGCGGGAAGGGGGTGGATGGCGTCGGGGGCGATCCACGGGACGTCCAGGGACGGCCCGGCCCAGCGCGCCGTCATCGCGTAGTAGAGGAGCGCGACGAGCCCGACGGCGTCCGTGCGCGACGTCAGGTCGGCGTCGTGCTGGTCGTGGCCCGCGACGCCGGCGTCGAGCCCGAGGCCCGTGACGAGGACCCGGCTGCCGTCGACGCGGAGCGCGTCGGGCCGGAGCGCGAGGTGGTGGACCCCCCGCCGCCGGGCGACCTCGAGCGCGGCCGCGGCCTCGCCGACGATCGCGCGTGCCTGCTGCGGGTCGACGATGCCGCCCGCGACGACCTCGCTCAGCGTGATGCCCGTGTACCGCTCGGTCACGACGTACGCGACGCCGTCCTCCGTCCCGACGTCGAGGACGCGCGTCAGGCGTGGGTCGACGACGAGCGCGGCGCGCCGCGCGGAGTCGAGGGCGTCGGCGACGTGCGGACCGGAGACCAGCGAGATCCGGACGGGACGGTCGAGGATCTGGTCGTGCGCCGACCATGCGGTGACGTCCGACAGGTCGGACGTGAGCTGCTCGTCGAGCCGGTAGCGCGCGACGAGCAGTGTTCCTGGGGCCACGCCGTTCACCGGACCTCCTCCGTGGGACTCGTGGTCGACACACCATGGTACGCGGGCCCTGATTGCCCGCGTATCACCCGATTGCGGCCCGGCGGCCGCGCGCCGCTCACCGTCGCACGAGCCGTCGGACGCGTCCCACGACCGGACCGGCGAGCTGGTCGAGCTCGCGCACGCGCATGAGCTTGAGCCCGCCCGCGTAGACGGCCGTCATCACGGCCCCGGCGACGGACACCACGACGACGGCCTGCCACCACGAGAGCCCGTAGATGCCGTCCGGGCCGTCGCCGGTGAGGACGACGAAACCCCGCAGCACGCCCCAGCCCGCGACGCCGCTGACGAGCGCGGCGATCCCGGCCTTGACGTGCAGGCGCAGGATCCGGGCGCCGTCGAGCCCGCGGAGCGTGCGTCGTAGCCCGACGGTCCGCAGCGCGACGGCCACGAGGTTGGACACGCTCATCGCGAGGCCGATGCCCACGACCCAGAGCTGGGGTGCCAGCACCTGCGTCGCGAGCCAGGACATGCCGACGAGCACGAGCGTGCCCGGCACCTGGATCCAGAAGACGGTCCGGCCGTCCTCGAACGCGTAGTAGACCCACTTCATGAGCACCATGCCGCCCAGGGGGACGAGCCCGAGCGCCATGGCGCGCAGCACCTCGGAGACGGCCTCGCCGGACGCGGCGTCGACGGAGGGGACGAGCAGCTTGGTGATCGGCAGGGCGAGGACGACCAGCACGACGGTCGCGAAGACGGTGAAGACCCCGACGGTGCGCACGCCGCGCGAGAGGTCGTGCCGGACGCGCGCAAGGTCGCCCGCGTGCGCCGCGGCGCTCATGCCCGTGAAGAGCGCCGTCGCGATCGACACCGTCACGAGCGAGTGGGGCAGCAGGTAGATCATGAGCGCCTGCGTGTAGGCGGCGTTGCCCGCCACGGCGAGGGCTCCCGAGAACGCGTCGGGCGCGCCCGTGATCAGCCCGGTGACCGCACCGAGCGTCCCGGGGTCGTCGCGGTAGGGCCCGAACGTCTGCGCGAGCGCCGCGCGGGGCGCCTCGCTCGCGAAGCGTGTGGTGAACAGGACCCCGACCTGCTCGAGGAGGACGGCCGCGAACGTCCACAGCGCCACCTGGCCCGCGGACCGCAGGCCGATGCCGTGCAGGCCGAACCGGAGGTGCCAGCGGAAGCCGGCCCGCCACAGCGGGACGACGAGGATGAGCGCCTGCGTGGCGACCCCGAGCGTCGCGGTGCCGGCCAGCAGCGCGATCTTGGGCCCGTCCCACTGCGTGAGGTCGTCGACGTTCCCCGTGGCCGCGGGGCCGTAGATCGCGATGAACGCCGCGAACCCGACGATCGACACGACGTTGTTGAGCACCGGTGCCCACATGAAGGGTCCGAACTGGCCCCGCGCGTTGAGCACCTGCCCGAGGAGCGTGTACAGCCCGTAGAAGAAGAGCTGTGGCGTGCACCAGAAGGCGAAGGCGACGGCGAGCGACGTCTGCGGTGCCGTCCACCCCGGCCCGGTGTAGAGCGCGACGAGGATGCTCGACCCCGCCGTGAGCAGCGCCGAGAGCGCGACCAGCACGACGCCGGAGAGCGTGAGCAGCTTGTCGAGCCGCTCCTGGGTGTTGCGCGCACGATAGGCGCGGACGATCTGCGGCACGAGGACGGCGTTGAGGACGCCGCCCGCGAGGATCGCGAAGAGGACGTTGGGGATCTTGTTCGCGACGTCGAACGCGTCCGCGACCAGGCCCGTGGTCCCGATCGCGGCCACGAGGAGGACGTTGCGGACGAGCCCGAGGCCGCGCGAGACGAACGTGCCCGACGCCATGAGCGCGGACGAGCGGCCGAGGCCGCCCGCGCGGCGGGCGGGCGCCTCCGTGGCCCCGGCCTCGGCGGTCTCGTCCGGGGTGCCCGACGCCGCCGGGTCGCCCGGGAGCGCCCCGGACGGGACGACGTCGCGCGTCGTGCCGGGACGCGTGCCGTGCCCGGCGCCCGGGGGCCGGACGTGCCGCGGCTGGTCGGGGCTCACTCGACGCGCTCCTCGTCCCGCCGGGCGGGCTGCGCCGACGGCGTCTGGTCCTGCGCGGGCGGCGCCGGCTGGTCCACCGTGGCGCCCGCCAGACGGCGGGGCGAGCGGCCGCGGCGCACCGTGCGCCAGATCCCCGCCACCAGCGCGAGGACCAGGAGCACCGCCACGACCACGGTGCCCACCGACTCCCAGTCGGCGCGCACGCGCACGACGAACTCCTGCGGCTCCGCGACGCGGACCTGGGGCTGCGCCGCGCTGACGAGCTCCACCTCCACCGTGACGTTCCCGCTCCCGAACCCCTCGACGGGCACGCCGACGCTCGTCTCGGCCGCGACCAGGTCGCCGTCGGCGTCCCGGGTGGCGGCCGGGATCGTCACGGTCCGGCGCTCCGGTGCGCGCAGCCGCGGGTCGTCCGGCCGGAGCACGACCTCGACCGTCGCCTCCTGCTCGAGGGTGCTGCGCACCCGGACGGGGAGGTCCTCCTGCTCGGCCACGAAGAGGAACGGAGCGCGCGTCTCCACGGAGAGGGTGCCCCGGACGGCGGCGGACCGTTGCTCGGCGTGCTGGACGGCGAGCACGCGCGAGGGCTGCGCGGCGCGGAACGCGACGGCGGTCGGGGTGACGAAACCGGGCTCGAGCGGGCGCGTGATCGTCGCGGGATCGGTGGCGACGGTCGCGAAGGCGGCGAGGTCCGCGCGCGACCGGTCGAGAGCACGGAGCTGGGCGACGGTGATCTCGCCCTCGCCCACGACGTCGTCCGGCAGCGTCGTCCGCTCGACGGCGGGCGGCGCGGACGCCAGGAGGTCGTCCACCGGGGCCAGGTCGACCCAGGGAGCCGCGCGGAGAGCGTCGAGCCGTGCCGTGAAGAGCGTCGGCTCCGCCTCCCAGCTCCGGGGCAGGGCGATGACGACGTGGCGCTGCTCCGCAGGGCGTTCGCGGGCGATCACGGCCGTCTCGGCGAGGATCCGCTGTGTCGCCGTGACACCCGAGCCGTCGCCGGCCGACAGGAGGGCGGTCAGCACCGCGTCCGCGACGAGCGCCTTCACGGGCCCGGCGGTCGTCGCGATCTCGGCGACGCCGGACGGCGTGTAGGTCAGCGACTCGTCCGGGACGAGCCCGCCGGGACCGACGACGGTCGCGGTCGCGCCCGACGCCGCGGCGAGCGTCGTCGTGGCCAGGTCGGGGACGGCGTCGCCCGGCCAGGCGAGGTCGGTCCGCCACGACGCCGTCGGGTCGGCAGCGGCGTCGGGCGTCTCGTCCGTGGCAGCCGCGTCGTCCTCCGTCGCGTCGCCGTCCGTCGCCTCGCCGTCCGTCGCCTCGCCGAGGGTCTCGTCGTCGGTCGTCGGGTCCTCGGTCGTCGGTTCGGTCGCGGCCGGTAGCGGGGTGCCCTCCGGCAGTGCGAGACCGGCGTGCGCGAATGCCGCGACGTCCGGGTCGTAGGCGCGCAGCGCGAACGCCGACCGGCCGGCGGCGGCGGCGCTCACGGCGTCGGCCCAGGCGTTCACGGCCGGGTCGCCGGCTCCCGTCGCCGCGGCGAGCAGGGCCGGGTCGGCGACCCACGCGACCTCCGGCGCGCTACCGGTCGCCGCCAGCAGGCGCCCGAGGCGACCGTCCGTCGCCACCGCGGCCGAGAGCGCGTCGTCGTACGCCTGGGGGTCGGGGTCCACCGGCGGGCCGGTCAGGGCGGCGACCACGCTCAGGCGCAGCGGGGTCACCTCGCCCGACGGCTCCCAGAGGACGAAGGTGCGTTGGACGGCCTGGCGTGCGCCGCCGTCGGACACCGTGAGGGAGATGCCGCGCGGGCCCCAGTCGCTGCCCGCGTGCAGGTCGAGCTCCGCGACGGGGACGGTGAGCGTCGTCTCCGCCGTCGCACCCGGAGCGAGGGCCCCGAGGTCCTCGCCGGTGACGCGGACCCCGACGCGACCGTCGAGCCCGATCGTCGTCCAGCTCTCGAGCGCCGACCGGGTGCTCAGCACCCGCCGGTCGATGCCGAGCGCCACCACGGGCGACCCGAGCGTCTCCGCGGTCCCGTTGGTCACGCGCGCGGTCACGGTGAGCGTGTCGCCCGGGCCGAGGACGGTCGGCTGGAGCGACGAGACCTCGAGCGTCACCGCGTCCTCGGTCTCGGCCGCAGTGCTCGTCGAGGTGCTCGTCGAGGCGCTCGTCGAGGTGCGCGTCGTCGTGCTCGCCGTCACGCCGAACGCCGCGCCGGCACCGCCGAGGACGACGCCGACGGTCAGGACCAGCAGGGCGACCAGGGTGACGAGGAGGTGAGCGGACCTGCCGAGGAGCGGAGCCGACGCGGCGCCGCCGGGGCGCGCGCCGCTGCTGGGGGAGGGCGTCATGAGTGGTCGGTCGAGCTCCGTGGGGCGGGCGGTGCCGGGCCGCCACGGCCGTCGTGCGGACGGCCGGGCGAGCGGACGATCGTCCGGGTCACCCTACTCTCGACCACCCCGTGGAACCGCGCCGGCCTGCCCTCGAGGACGCTCTGCGCGACGGCGGCGATCCGGCGCTCGTTGGGGTAGGCGAGCCGGTCGGGCAGGTCCGCCACGGGGATCCACGCGACGTCCTCGGCCTCCCCGTCCGGGTCGCCCTCGACCGTGAGGTAGCCGCCCGTCGCGCGCAGCAGGAAGTGGTGGACGACCTTGTGCACGCGGCGGTCGTCGCCGGTGAACCAGTAGTCGATGACACCCAGCGGCTCCTGCACCGCCCCCTGGATGCCCGTCTCCTCCGCGATCTCGCGGACCGCGGCCTGCTCCGGCGTCTCGTCGCCCTCGAGATGGCCCTTGGGCAGGCACCACTCGAGGCGTCCTCCCCGGTTGCGCCGGGCGATGATCGCCGCACAGAGGTCGCCGCCCGCGACCGTGACGACGAGCCCGCCGGCCGAGACCTCGTCGACCACGGGCAGCGGCGGCGGCGCGGGGGCCGTGCGCGAGCGCGGGTCGATGCGCAGGGCGTGCCCGCCGGGCGGCGCGGGGACCGGGAGGGGCTGCCCGCGACCGCTGTCACGCCCGCCCGCCGGATCCCTCCGGGGCTCGTCGGCGTGCGCAGGGGTGGACATGTCCCAACTTTACCGAGTGGACGTCGGCTCCCCGGGACCGGCTCCCCGGTGCGGGCGTCGCATCTGGCAGGCTTGGGTGTCGTGCCCCAGCCTTCGTCGCCCCAGCCGGCGCCCCAGCCGACATCGCAGCCGACGCCGCAGTCGCTCGAGCTCCAGCGCCGCGCCCTCGCCGTGCTCACCGAGATGGCACCCGCGGCGATCGAGCTCGGCGAGGCGTTCCGTGCCGCCGGTCACGAGCTCGCGCTCGTGGGCGGGCCCGTCCGCGACGCGTTCCTCGGGCGGGCGAGCAACGACCTCGACTTCGCCACGTCCGCGTCGCCCGACGAGACCGAGGCGCTCCTCGCGCGCTGGGGCGACGCGCACTGGGACATCGGCAAGGAGTTCGGGACGATCGGCGCGAAGCGCTTCGGCCGTGGAGGGCCCGGGGACGACCTCGTCGTCGAGGTGACGACGTACCGCACCGACGAGTACGACCCGACGTCGCGCAAGCCCGTCGTCGCGTTCGGCGACACGCTCGAGGGCGACCTGTCGCGCCGGGACTTCACCGTGAACGCGATGGCGGTGCGCGTCCCGGAGATGACGTTCGTCGACCCGTTCGACGGCCTCGACGACCTCGCACGCCGCGTGCTGCGCACGCCGATCGCCCCCGAGCGGTCGTTCGACGACGACCCGCTGCGCATGATGCGCGCCGCGCGGTTCGCGGCCCAGCTGGGGTTCGACGTCGACGGCGGGACGCTCGCCGCGCTCGTCCTCATGACCGAGCGCATCGAGATCGTGTCCGCCGAGCGCGTGCGGGACGAGCTGTCGAAGCTGCTGTGCGCGGCGTCCCCGCGTCGCGGGCTCGAGGTGCTCGTGGACACGGGCCTCGCGGACCACGTGCTGCCCGAGCTCCCCGCGCTCAAGCTCGAGATCGACGAGCACCACCGGCACAAGGACGTGTACGAGCACTCGCTCACGGTCCTCGACCAGGCGATCGCGCAGGAGACCGGGCCCGACGGCGCGGTCCCGGCACCCGACCTCGTGCTCCGGCTGGCCGCGCTGCTGCACGACGTCGGCAAGCCGCCGACGCGGCGCTTCGAGTCGGGGGGCGGCGTGAGCTTCCACCACCACGAGGTCGTGGGCGCCAAGATGGTCGCCAAGCGCCTCAAGGCGCTGCGGTACGACAAGCAGGTCGTCAAGGACGTCGCGCGGCTCGTCGAGCTGCACCTGCGGTTCCACGGCTACGGCGACGGCGCCTGGACCGACTCCGCGGTGCGCCGGTACGTGACCGACGCCGGTCCGTTGCTGGAGCGGCTGCACCGCCTCACGCGCGCCGACTGCACGACGCGGAACCGGCGCAAGGCGCAGCGGCTGCGCGAGTCGTACGACGACCTCGAGCGCCGCATCGCGGACCTCCAGGAGAAGGAGGAGCTCGACGCCGTCCGCCCGGACCTCGACGGCCAGCAGATCATGGCGATCCTCGGGATCCGGCCGGGACCGGTGGTGGGGAAGGCGTACAAGCACCTGCTCGAGCTGCGCCTGGACCGCGGCCCCGTCGACGAGGAGACGGCGCGCGCGGACCTCCTGGCCTGGTGGGCCAACCAGCCGGAGTCGTCGACGTCCTGAGATTGGTCTGCGCTGGGCCGAACACGACATGGGTGCCGTTATCGGGCTGATAACGGCACCCATGTCGTGTTCGAGGGCGGATGACGTCGTGGTCGACGCCGCGGTGACGGGTCAGACGTCGTCCGTGGCCAGTGCGGCCTCGACCTTGACGTCCTCGGTGCGCGCGTCCTCGACCGGCGCGTCCTGCGTGCGGTCCTGCGCGGGGCCGTGGCCCGGGCCGTGGACCTGCGGCGCGGGGCGGCGCAGGAGGAACGAGAGGCCCACGGCCACGAGCATGACTGCCGTGCCCCAGACGAACGCGTCACCGACGCCCTCGGCCAGCGCGGCCTGCGGCGACGCGCCCGCCTCGCCGTAGGCGATGGAGCGGGTCGTCATGACGGCGACGAACATGGCGGTGCCGGCGGCGCCCGCGAGCTGCTGCACGGTGCCGATCGAGGCCGACCCGTGCGAGTACTGGTGCGGCTCGAGCGCCGAGAGCGCGGACGTGAACAGCGGCGTGAACATGAACGCGAGGCCCAGGCTCAGCGTGACGTGCAGCGCGAGGACGAACCACGGCGACGAGTCCGCGTGGATCGTCGTGAACGCCGCGAGGGCGACGGCGACGACGCTCACGCCGGGGATGACGAGCGGGCGCGGACCCACCCGGTCGTAGAGCCGGCCGACGGTCGGGCCGAGCAGACCCATGAGGAGCCCGCCGGGGAGCACGATGAGACCGGTCGCGAGCGGCTCGAGGCCCATCGCGTCCTGGAGGAACAGCGGCAGGAGGATGAGGGAGCCGAACATGGCGACCATGCCGACCGCCATGATGCCGAGCGGCACGCTGAACCCGCGGTGCGTGAACACGCGGAGGTCGAGCAGCGCGCGGTCCTCGCGCTGGAGGACGAGCTGGCGCCACACGAACGCGCCGAGCGCGAGGGCACCGAACGCGATGGGCACGGCCGGCGGCACGACGGGCGTGTGGCGCGCCGCCTCGCCGATGCTCGAGAGCCCGTAGACGAGCCCGCCGAAAGCGAACGCCGCGAGGACGAGCGAGAACGGGTCGAGCCGCGAGTGCGTACGGTCGGCCACGTCCCGGATGTACAGGAAGCCGAGGACGAGTGCGACGAGCGCGATGGGGAGCACGATCCCGAACACCCACCGCCAGCTCAGCGAGTTGAGGATGAGGCCGGAGAGCGACGGGCCGAGCGCGGGCGCCGCGGCCATGACGATCGAGATGTTCCCCATGACCTTGCCGCGGATCGTCGGCGGGACGAGGGTCATGATCGTCGTCATGAGCAGCGGCATCATGATCGCCGTGCCCGAGGCCTGCACGACGCGGCCGGTGAGCAGCCACGCGAAGCCGGGCGAGACCGCCGCGAGCAGGGTGCCGGCGCTGAACAGCGACATCGCGAGCAGGTAGGCCCCTCGCGTGCCGAGGCGCTGGAGCAGGAACCCGGTCGCCGGGATGACGACCGCCATCGTCAGCATGAACGCGGTCGTCAGCCACTGCCCGGTGCTCGCCGTGATGCCGAGGTCCTCCATGAGCGGTGCCAGCGCGACGCTCATGGTCGTCTCGTTGAGGATCACGACGAACGCGGAGCCGAGCAGCAGCGCGATGACGAGGAAGTCCGCCCGGGGGAGCCGGTCGACGGGTGCCGAGGTGTCGTGGGTGGGGGAGGCTGTCACGGGGGTCTCCGCTCGCGTCGGTGGCGGCCCGGGCACATGGTCGAACCCGGTCGGGGCAGGGCGGGCTGCGTGGGGGCAGCACGGGAGTCGCGTGCGGTGCACGCGACGACGGTGTCGGTTCTCGGTCGGCGGGCCACGGGGAGGGGAGGGCCCGGGCCGATCGGCGCGGCCCAGCCACGTCGATCCGTACCCTGTACGACCATCCACCATCCTGCGTTATTCCCGCCCGACGTGACGACCTCTTTTCGCTCGCGGACTCATCGGTGCTGCCGACAGCAGAACGCCACGGTCGCGGGGCGGGGAGGAGCGACGAGAAGAGGACGGCAGCTGACCGCTACCCCGCCTAGCGTCGAGGACGGACCCACCACCCAGACACCGGAGGCCCTGATGGAGTTCCGACCGTTCACGATCGACGTCCCCCAGGCCGAGCTCGACGACCTGCGCGAGCGCCTCTCCCGCACCCGTTGGCCCGCCGAGCTCCAGGAACGCGGCTGGGAGCGCGGCACCGAGGTGGCGACGATGCGCCGCCTCGTCGCGCACTGGCTCGACGGCTACGACTGGCGCGCGCAGGAGGCGCGACTCAACCGTCTCCACCACGTCGTGGCCACGGTCGACGGCCGCGACCTCCACGCGATCCACGAGCGTGCGGTGCGCCCGGACGCCCAAGCGATCCTGCTGCTGCACGGCTGGGCGGACTCGTTCTACCGGTTCGCGCACGTCGTCGACCGCCTCACGGGCCGCGATCCCGCGGTCGGCCCCGACGAGCCGGTGTTCGACGTCGTCGTCCCGTCGCTGCCGGGCTTCGACTTCTCGGAGCAGCCCGATGCCGGGACGGTGAGCGGTGCCCAGAGCGCCGAGGTCGTCGCGAGCCTCATGGAGGGCCTCGGCTACGACCGCTACCTCGTGCACGGTGGCGACTGGGGCGGTGTCGTCGCGCAGGATGTGGCGCGCGCCCACCCCGACCGCGTCGTCGGCCTCCACCTCACCGACGTCCCGTTCCCCAACCTGTTCCTCGTCGACCGCGGTACGGCGAGCGAGGGGGAGCGCGCCATGTTCGCCGCCGTCGACGCGTGGGGCGAGACGCACGGCGGGTACGTCGGGATCCAGTCGTCGCGCCCGCTCACGCTGTCCTACGGCCTGAGCGACTCGCCCGTGGGCCTCGCGGCGTGGCTCGTCGACCACTTCGGCTACCTCTCCGACACCCTGCCGTCGGACGACGACCTGCTCACCAACGTGATGCTCTACTGGCTCGGCAACTCGATCCGCTCGTCGATGCGCCTCTACAACGAGGGGCTCGACGGCGACTGGGGCGTTGAGGCAGGGGGTGACTCCGGGGACGACGCCGCACGGTCGGGCGGGGAGGGCGCGGACGGAGCATGGTCGGGCGGGGAGGGTGCCGACGCCGGCTGGTCAGTCCGCATCGACGTGCCGACGGCGCTCGCCGTCTTCCCGCGCGACATCTCGCAGCCGCCGCGCGAGTACGCGGAGCGGTTCTTCGACGTCCGGCGGTTCACCACGATGCCGCGCGGCGGGCACTTCGCCGCGCTCGAGGAACCGCAGCTCATCGTGGACGATCTCCGGACCTTCGCCACCGAGCTCGGCTGAGCCCGTCGGGCGGCTGCGCCCCGTCAGTCGCCGGGCCGCGCGGCCGGGACGCCGTCGCCGGTGGCCGAGCCCTGGCCGGGTGCGGCGGCCTCGGAGGCCGGCCGTGCGCCGTCGTGCCCGACGGCGTCCCCCACCCCGGCCGGAGTCCGTGCCCCGCGCGTCCACATCACGAGGGCGGCGAGCGCGTAGGCGACCGCGAGGGCGACGAACACGCCGCGCGACCAGCCCGTGTCCGGCAGGGTGAACGCCGCCAGGGCGGCCGCGCCGACGAACGCCGCGTTGTACAGGACGTCGTAGAAGGCGAAGGCTCGACCGCGGAACGCGTCGTCGGTGTCGCGCTGGACGATCGTGTCGACCGCGATCTTGGTGCCCTGCGCGGCGAGCCCGAGCAGCGCCGCGCCCGTGTACACGACCGCGCGCTCCGGCGTCGTCACGAGCAGGAGCTGGCTCGCCGCGGCGAGCAGCAGCATGATCGCGATCCACACCTGCGGCCCCGTGTAGCGGGACAGCGTCGGGGTGAGCACCATCGCGCCCGCGCCACCGAGGCCCGTGAGCCCGACGACGATCGCGAACGTCGCCATGCCGGCCGTCTGGCTCCCCGGGTCGAGGAGGTTCCGCGAGATGAGGATCGACGCGATGAAGACGACCCCGTAGAGGAAGCGGTGCGTCGCCATCGCGAGCAGCGCCTGCCCCGGGGTGCGCCGTGCGACCAGGTACCGGGCGCCGTCGGCCAGCCCGCGCGCCACGCGCGCGATCTCCGACCGGATCGCGGCCTCGGCCGGGTGCTCCGGACCGAGCTGTGTGCGCCCGAGGCGCAGCGCCAGGAGCGACGCGATCCCGAACACGAGCGCGGCGCAGACGAGTGCGGACGAGTCCTTGACGCGGCCCGGCTCGAACGCGAGCCCGAGCAGGAGGCCGATCCCGCCCCCGAGGAACGCCGCGCCCGCGCCGAGCGTGGGCGTGAGCGAGTTCGCGGTGAGGAGCAGCGGGCCGTCGACGACGCGGGGCAGGCCCGCGGACAGGCCCGCGAGGAGGAAGCGGTTCACCGAGAGCGCCGCGAGGCCGAGCGCGTAGATCCACCCGCTCACGCCGCCCGAGAGCATGAGGGCCGCCATCCCCAGCGTGATGACCACGCGCACCGCGTTGCCCCACGCGAGCACCTGTCGGCGCTGCCAGCGGTCGAGGAACACGCCCGCGAAGGGCCCCACGATCGTGAACGGCGCGAGCATCACCGCGAACGCGCCCGCGATCGCCGCTGCCGTGCCCTGCGACTCGGGCGAGAAGAACAGCAGCGACGCCAGGCCGACCTGGAACATGCCGTCCCCGGCCTGCGAGACGAGGCGGACGGCGAACAGCCTGCGGAACCCGCGCAGCCGCAGCAGCGCTCGCAGCTCGGCGACGACACTCACCCCCCAACCCTAGGTGGTCCGCACGACCCGACGGGCCGACGTCGGCCGACCCGGGCCACGACTCGCCGTTCTCGCATCCTGGGAACCCTCTGGGCAAGAATGATTAGGAAGGTTACCTTTGCTTTTTCGTCACGACCCGCCGCAGAGGCCGGGCCCGGAGAAGCAGCGAGGCATTCTCGAATGACACGAACCCCCAGGACGGCAGCCGCAGGGCTCGCCTTCGCAGCGACGGCGGCGCTCGTCGCCGGCACGGTCGGGGCGGCGCACGCCGCACCCGCGACGGCCGGCGGAGACGGCGCCAACGGCTACAAGACCGTCGGCTACTACCCCGCGTGGGACGCCGGCAACGAGGACGGCTACCAGGTCGCCGACCTTCAGAGCACGGGAGCGGCGTCCGACCTGACGCACCTCAACTACGCGTTCGGCAACGTCACGACCGACCTGGTCTGCGACATCACCGACCGGGAGGACCCCGTCGACGGCGGGCTCGAGGGCGACCCCCTCAACGACTACGTGCAGCTCAAGCCGGCCGGGCAGGCCGTCGACGGCGTCGCGGACACCGCCGACCAGGCGCTCGCGGGGAACTTCAACCAGCTCAAGAAGCTCAAGGAGGCCAACCCGGGCCTGAAGGTCCTCATCTCGCTCGGCGGCTGGACCTGGTCGGACAACTTCTCCGACGCCGTGTCCACGCCGGAGAACCGCGAGCGGCTCGTCGAGTCCTGCCTCGACGTGTACTTCCGCGGGAACCTCCCCGTCGTCCAGGACGCGGAGAACGGCACCAAGGGTGGCGACGGCGTCGCCGCCGGCATCTTCGACGGCGTCGACCTCGACTGGGAGTGGCCCGGCGCGACCGGCGAGCACCCCACGCCGCGACCCGAGGAGGACGCGGAGAACTTCGTCCAGTTCGCGCAGCTCCTGCGCGCCGAGCTCGACGAGCTCGGCACCGAGACGGGCCAGGACTACCAGATCACCGGCTTCGCACCGGCCGGTTGGGCCCCGCGCACCTACGGCGGCTGGCTCGACCCGCGCTTCGTCGAGGCGCTCGACTTCATCAACGTCCAGGGCTACGACTACCACGGCGACTGGAACACCACCCGGACCGGCCACCAGGGCAACCTGCACGTCTACGACGACCCGACGACGGGCGAGCCGGCCAACTGGGGCCTCGCCGCCGACGGCGTCCTCGGTGCGTACCACGCGGCCGGGTGGCCCAAGGAGAAGCTCGTGCTCGGCATGGCCGCGTACGGCTACGGCTGGAAGAACGTCACCGACCCGACCCCCGGTGCCGCGGCCGACGGCGCCCTCCCGTTCACCTACTACTCCGACATCAAGGCCAAGGGCCTCCCGGAGTACTACGACGAGGTCGCCGGGCAGGGCTACTTCTACGGCGACGGCGAGTGGTGGAGCGCGGACACCCCGCGCTCCGTGACGGCCAAGGCCGAGTACCTCGCCACCCACGGCTACGGCGGCGGCTACTTCTGGGACCTCGCCGGTGACGACGACAACGAGCTCCTCGGGACCCTCCGCGGCACGTTCGAGAGCGCCACCCCCGGCCCGCTCGTCCCCGCCGACGCGGCGGCCCCCTGGTACGCGTCGGGCGTGTACACCAAGGGTGACGTCGTCTACCACGACGGCGTCGAGTATCGCGCCGCCTGGTGGACCCGGAACCAGGAGCCCGGCCAGCCGAACGGCCCCTGGCGCGCCATCGGCGGTGCCGGCAGCGCCCCGGCGGGAGAGGCACCCGCCTGCGGCGACGCCTGGGACGCCGGCCGCACCTACACCAAGGGCGACGTCGTCACCCGCGCGGGCGTGAACTACACCGCGCAGTGGTGGACCACCGGGTCCCGGCCCGGCACCGACGTGCACGGCGCCTGGGACGCGGGCAGCCCCTGCGCCTGACGCACCGCACCACGAGCACACGAGCGAGGCCCCTGCCGATCACCGGCAGGGGCCTCGCCCGTCGTCACCCAGCGCCGAACGCGCCGGGCTTCACACCTCCGTCGCGCTCCGGAGCAGCGCTCGACCCTTTCGGTCGCGCTGGTCCTGCGCTCCGCTACGGCCGAGAGCCCGGCGAAAAGCGTGCCGGGCTCCCAACCTTCGCTGCACTCCGGATCAGCGCTCGACCCTTTCGGTCGCGCTGGTCCTGCGCTCCGCTACGGCCGAGAGCCCGGCGAAAAGCGTGCCGGGCTCCCAACCTTCGCTGCACTCCGGATCAGCGCTCGACCTCACCGGCGATGAAGGCCTCCAGCTGCGCACGGCCCTTCGTGTCCTCCATCTGGACCGGCGGGGACTTCATGAAGTAGGTCGAGGCCGAGAGGATCGGGCCGCCGACGCCGCGGTCCTTGGCGATCTTCGCGGCGCGCACCGCGTCGATGATGATGCCGGCCGAGTTGGGGGAGTCCCAGACCTCGAGCTTGTACTCCAGGTTCAGCGGGACCTCGCCGAACGCGCGGCCCTCGAGGCGCACGTACGCCCACTTGCGGTCGTCGAGCCACGCGACGTAGTCCGACGGGCCGATGTGGACGTTGCGGTCCTCCTTCTTGCCGCCGAGCGGGCCCTCGAGGTTCGAGGTCACGGCCTGCGTCTTGGAGATCTTCTTGGACTCCAGGCGCTCGCGCTCGAGCATGTTCTTGAAGTCCATGTTGCCGCCGACGTTGAGCTGGTACGTGCGGTCCAGCACGACGCCGCGGTCCTCGAAGAGCTTGGCGAGCACGCGGTGCGTGATCGTCGCGCCGACCTGCGACTTGATGTCGTCGCCGACGATCGGGACGCCGGCCTCCTCGAACTTCGCGGCCCACTCCGGGTCGGACGCGATGAAGACGGGCAGCGCGTTGACGAACGCCACGCCGGCGTCGATCGCGGCCTGCGCGTAGAACTTCGCGGCCTGCTCCGAGCCGACGGGGAGGTAGCAGACGAGCACGTCGACCTGGGCCTCGCGCAGCGCGGCGACGACGTCGACCGGCTCCGCGTCCGACTCCTCGATCGTCTGCGCGTAGTACTTGCCGATGCCGTCGAGGGTCGGGCCACGCTGGACGGTCACGCCGAGCGGCGGGACGTCCGCGATCTTGATCGTGTTGTTCTCCGAGGCGTTGATGGCCTCCGAGAGGTCGAACCCGACCTTCTTCGCGTCGACGTCGAACGCCGCCACGAACTCCAGGCTCGACACGTGGTAGTCGCCGAACTGCACGTGCATGAGGCCCGGGACGGTGCTGCTCGGGTCGGCGTCACGGTAGAAGTGCACGCCCTGGACGAGGGACGATGCGCAGTTGCCTACGCCGACGATGGCGACGCGGATGGAGGTCATCCTCGCTCCTTGGTGTTCGTTGTTCCAGGGTCCTCGGGACGCCTCGCGCCGTCGGGCTCCTGCTCGGATGGTTCCGCAGGATGCGGGGTGCTGCTGGTCCGCGCACGGGTGGTGCTCCGGGAGTGCCCGGAGCTCCGGTCGCGTTCGGTGGTGATGAGACCGTCGAGCCAGCGCACCTCGCGCTCGACCTGCTCGAGTCCGTGACGTTGCAGCTCGAGCGTGTACTCGTCGAGCCGCTCGCGGGTGCGAGCCGCGGACTCCCTGACCGCCTCCAGCCTCTCCGTGAGCCGGGTGCGCCGGCCCTCGAGGATGCGGATGCGGGTCTCGGCGTCGGTCTGCGCGAAGAACGCGAACCGGACGTCGAAGCTCTCGTCCTCCCACGCGGCCGGCCCCGACGAGGCCAGCACGCTCTGGAGGTGCTCCTTGCCCTCGGCCGTCAGCTCGTAGACGATCCGCGCGCGCTTGCCCGAGAGGGCGGGCGCGAGCGTCGACTGCGCCGCGGACTGCTCCGTGCCGGTGATGAGCCCGCGGGCCACCAACGACTTGAGGGCGGGGTACAGCGAGCCGTAGGACAGCACGCGGAACGACCCGAGCATGAGGTTGAGCCGCTTGCGCAGCTCGTACCCGTGCAGCGGGGACTCCTTGAGGAGGCCGAGGATCGCGGTCTCGAGCACCGGTGTCTTGCTGCGCACGAACCCACCTCCTGACGCTCCTCGGGCGTGCCCTGGCGAGCTCGCTGTGACCTGAGGTCGACTCGATGTATCGAGTCGATACATCGACAGGTTAGGTCGTCTCGATGTGTCGTGCAATCTTCGGGGAGTGTCGCGCATCGCGCCACAGATGTGAAGGACCCGCGGAGGCGGCGGGACGCCGCGGCGAATCAATGGCGGACGATCGCGCTGTCAGTGCCGCAGACCCTTGTCCCGACAGGGCGACGCCCTATTGTTCAGGGTGGTCCGGCGTGTGCCGACCCCGTGCCCGACGACGTCCCGCGCCCGAGGCGGGGACGCGCCGTCGGGCAGGCGGTCCGCTCGCGGCGGGCCACGAGCAGGTCCGCGGACGACGTGGAACCGGCTTCCCGTTGCCCCCCAGAGGAAGGTAGACCGTGGCGCGATCCACGAGGACGAACGGACGGACGACCCCCCGCGGGCGCCGTCGGTTCTTCAACTACCCCCGCTCGCACGTCAAGAGCTTCCGCCGCTGGCTGCCGTCCTGGCGCGTCGTCGTCGGCACCATGCTGACCGGCGTCGCGCTCGTCGCAGGCGTGCTCGTCGCCGCGTGGGTCACGACCGACGTCCCGACGAAGCTCCCGAGCGTGGGTGCCCAGACCTCGACGGTCTACTGGGGCGACGGGACGACCGAGATGGGGAAGTACGCCTCGGAGGATCGCACCCTCGTCGACTACGAGACGCTGCCCGACTACGTGGGCAACGCCGTCGTGGCCTCGGAGGACAGCACCTTCTGGACGAACTCGGGCGTGGACTTCCGTGGCATCGCGCGTGCCTTCTACAACAACCTCAAGGGTGGCGGCCGCCAGGGCGCCTCGACGCTCACCCAGCAGTACGTCGAGCGCTACTACACGGACACGGTTACGGACTACGCGGGCAAGGCCCGCGAGGCGATCCTCGCGCTGAAGATCACGCAGCAGCAGAAGAAGGAAGTCATCCTCGGCAACTACCTCAACACGATCTACTTCGGTCGCGGCGCGTACGGGATCCAGGCGGCCGCGCAGAAGTACTACGGCGTGAACGCGGCCGACCTCACGGTGTCGCAGGCCGCCATGATCTCGGGCATCATCCCCAACCCGACCAACTGGGACCCGGCGAACAACCCCGAGCAGGCCGAGCACCGCTGGAAGCGGTCCCTCGACAACATGCTCAAGGACGGGCACATCGACAAGGCCCAGTACGACGAGGCGATCGGGGCCGGTTTCCCGGAGGCGATCCCCTACGTGAAGTCGGACAAGTACGCCGGGCCGACGGGGTACCTGCTCGCCATGGTCGAGAAGGAGCTCGCGAGCGAGGGCATCGACATCTCCGAGGCTGACCTGACGAGCAAGGGCTACCAGATCACCACGACGATCGACCCGGCGATGCAGAAGGCCGCGGTCGACACCATCGACACGCTGCCCCAGGAGAGCCGCGGCGACGACAACCCCGTCTCCCCGAACCTCCGCGCGGCGCTCGTGTCCATCGACCCGAACGACGGCTCCATCCGCGCGCTGTACGGCGGCGCCGACTTCCTCCAGAACCAGTACAACAACGCGACGCTCGGCGCCGCCCAGGGCGGGTCGACCTTCAAGCCGTTCACGCTCGTCGCGGCGCTCGAGAACGGCCACACGCTCGACGAGCGGTACGACGGAAACTCGCCGATGACGTTCGAGGGAGCGAACGACGGCGGCGACTGGAAGGTCCGCAACTTCAGCGACCACTCGTGGGGGAACATCGACCTCGTCAAGGCGACCGCACAGTCCGTGAACACCGTGTACGCCGAGCTCAACATCGAGACCGGCCCGGACAAGACGGCCGAGGTCGCGACCCGACTGGGCATCACGAAGGGCAAGGTCGCACCTAACGCGTCCAACGTGCTCGGCACCGCGACGGTGACGCCGCTCGAGCTCACGAACGCCTACGCGACGATCGCGGCCGGTGGGCAGAAGGCGACGCCGCACATCGTCGCGAAGGTCGTCGACGCGCGCGGGAACGTCAAGTACGAGGCGCCGGGCGCCGACAAGCGGACCGCCGAGTTCGACACCGAGACGATGGCGGCGACGCAGTACGCGCTGTCCCAGGTCGTCGAGCAGGGCTCCGGGGAGCCGGCCAAGGCGCTCGGTCGTCCCGCCGCGGGGAAGACCGGGACGTCGAACGAGAACAAGTCCGCATGGTTCGCCGGCTTCACGCCGGGTCTCGCGACCGTCGTCGGTCTCTACCAGACCGGGCCGGAGAACGAGCAGGAGCAGATCACGCCGTTCGGCAAGTGGGCCAACATGAACAATCCCGAGATCACGGGTGGTTCGTGGCCGGTCGAGGCGTGGACCTCGTACATGCAGGCCGCGACGGCCAACCTGCCGGTCGGCGAGTTCCTGCCGTACACGCCGCCCAAGCCGAAGCCGACGGAGACTCCGACAGAGACGCCGACGGAGGAGCCCACCGAGGAGGCGCCCGCGACGGAGGAGCCCGAGGAGCCGCAGCAGCCGGAGAACGTCACGGTGCCCGGCGTCGTCGGCATGGAGAGCCGGGCCGCGCGCGCCCAGCTCGAGGCGGCCGGCCTGAAGGTGCGGATCACCGAGGAGTTCTCGGACCAGCAGCCACGCGGCTTCGTCATCAGCCAGTCGTCCATGAGCGAGGTCCCACCGGGATCGACCATCTCGCTCGTCGTCTCGAAGGGCGTCGACCCGGGGCAGCAGCCGACGGAGGAGCCGACCGAGGAGCCGACCGAGACGCCCGACCCCGGCGACGGGGGCGGCGGGGGTCCCGGTGGCGGCGGTGGCGGCGGTGGCGGAGGGACGAACCCCGGCCAGGGCGGCTGACGCCCGGCTGTTCCGCAGATTTCCAGGGGCCCGCGCCGAGCGGGTACCCTGGGGAGCTGCCGTCCGCTCGTCGGACGGCAGCAGCACGAATGCATGAACCCTCCTGTCACGGAGAGACCGTGACCGCGAAGACCAGAGGAGGTGGGTTATCCGCATGCGTCAGTACGAACTGATGATCATCCTCGACCCCGAGATCGAGGAGCGCACCGTCGCCCCGTCGCTCGACAAGTACCTGTCGGTCATCAAGACCGACGGCGGCTCCGTCGACAAGGTGGACATCTGGGGTCGTCGCCGCCTGGCGTACGACATCAAGAAGAAGTCCGAGGGCATCTACGCGGTCGTCGACTTCACGTCGACCTCCGACACCGCCAAGGAGCTGGACCGTCAGCTCGGCCTCAACGAGGTCGTCCTGCGGACCAAGATCCTGCGCACGGACGCTCGCTGATCCTCCCCGCGTCCCCCGTCCGACCGTCCCGCACCGGGATGCTGCACGCCGTAGCGCGTGTGGGCGCCGCGTGATGGGATGAGCGACGCGAGACCCGTTACGAGCACGAACGCGACGATGCTGACGACACACGAAGGAGCTGGCCATGGCAGGTGACACCGTCATCACGGTGATCGGGAACCTCACGGGAGACCCGGAGCTGCGTTTCACCCCCTCGGGTGCGGCGGTGGCCAACTTCACGGTGGCGTCGACGCCGCGGACCTTCGACCGCCAGTCGAACGAGTGGAAGGACGGGGACACCCTGTTCATGCGCTGCTCGATCTGGCGCGAGGCCGCGGAGAACGTCGCGGAGTCGCTGACGAAGGGCATGCGCGTCATCGTGCAGGGCCGCCTCGTCCAGCGCTCGTACGAGACTCGTGAGGGGGAGAAGCGCACCGTCGTCGAGCTGCAGGTGGACGAGATCGGTCCCTCCCTGCGCTACGCCTCCGCGAAGGTCACCCGCGCCCAGCGCTCGGGTGGCGGTGGCGGCGGCTTCGGCGGCGGTGGCGGCTACGGAGGTGGCGCCAACTCCGGCGGTGCCTCCGGCGGCGGATTCAGCTCCGGCGGCGGTCAGCAGCAGAGCGACGACCCGTGGGCCTCGGCTGGCCCCGCGTCGTCCGGTGGTTCGTTCTCCGACGAGCCCCCGTTCTGATCGCCCGCCACTCCCAGAACACACACCCGTCCCCGCGGGTGCCGCACCGTTCGTCGGTGCGGACCGCGCGCGGGGATCGCACCTTGTAGAGGAGCAACACCATGGCGAAGCCTGTGGTGCGCAAGCCCAAGAAGAAGTCCAACCCGCTGAAGTCGGCCAAGATCGAGTCGGTCGACTACAAGGACACCGCGCTGCTGCGCAAGTTCATCTCCGACCGCGGCAAGATCCGCGCGCGTCGCGTGACCGGCGTCTCCGTCCAGGAGCAGCGCCAGATCGCCCGTGCGGTGAAGAACGCGCGCGAGATGGCGCTGCTGCCGTACACGTCGACGGCTCGCTGAGCGGGAAGGGAGAGAACTCATGGCCAAGCTGATCCTGACCCACGAGGTCACCGGTCTCGGTGAGCCCGGCGACGTCGTCGAGGTGAAGGACGGGTACGCCCGTAACTTCCTCGTCCCGCGCAAGCTCGCCACGCCGTGGTCCAAGGGCGCCGAGTCGCAGGTGACTGCGATCCGCAAGGCGCGCAAGGCCCGCGAGATCGCGTCGCTCGACGACGCGAAGGCGATCCGCGACTCGCTGCAGTCGAAGCCGGTCGTCGTCGAGGCGAAGGCCGGCGCTGCCGGTCGCCTCTTTGGTGCCGTGACGACGGCGGACATCGCGTCCGCCGTGACGGCCGCGGGCGCGTCGGTCGACAAGCGCAAGATCGAGATCGGCCAGCCGATCAAGGCGACGGGGGACTACACGGTCTCCGTCCGCCTCCACCCGGAGGTCTCCGCGACCCTCGCGGTGAAGGTCGTCGCTGCCTGATCTGCTGCTGAGCAGTCCTCGAAGGCCCGGTCCCTCCACGGAGGGGCCGGGCCCTCGTGCTGTTCACGTGGTGCCGGTGACCATCCAGGCGCTGCCGCGGGCGCGCAGGCCGGTGGTGACGGCGCGGGCCGCCATGAAGACCCCCGCGAAGGCGAGCCACAGCCACGCGAGGCCCGCTGCGCCGTCGGGCGCCCACTGCCGGACGGCGAGGGCGAACGGCACGTAGACCACGAGCGTGAGCATGCCCGCCCAGGCGAGGAAGCGACCGTCGCCGGCGCCGATGAGGACGCCGTCGAGGACGAACACCCACCCCGCCATGGGCATCAGGAGACCGCACACCGCCATGCCGACCGCCACGGCGGTGCGGACGTCGGGGTCGGACGTGAAGAGCAGCGCGAACCACCAGCCGCCCGCGGCCATGACGAGCCCGATCGCCGCGCCCGCTGCGACGCCCCATTGGAGCGTGCGCCGCAGGACGGCGCGGACGCGCGGGACGTCGTCGGCCCCGAGCCCGTGGCCGACGAGTGCCTGTGCGGCGATGGCGAGCGCGTCGAGGGCGAAGGCGGCGAGCCCCCAGACGGAGTTCACGACCTGGTAGCCCGCGAGCGTGACCTCGCCGAGCCCGGTCGCGACGAAGACGGTGAGCAGGATCGCGAGGCGCAGAGAGAGGGTGCGGACGAAGAGCGGGGCGCCGGCGCGCGCGTTCGACCAGATGCCGCCCGCGGCGGGGCGCAGGGACGCGCCGTGGCGGCGCGCGCCGCGCACGACCACGACGACGAGCACCGCGCCCATGGTGAGCTGGGCGACGGCCGTCCCGATGCCCGAGCCGGCGATCCCGAGGCCTGCGCCGTAGACGAGGACGACGTTGAGGACCGCGTTGAACGTCGCACCGCCCGCCGCGACCCACAGGGGCGTCCTCGTGTCCTGCATGCCGCGCAGGACGCCCGTGGAGGCGAGGACGAGGAGCATCCCGGGGAGGCCGAGGGCGGACCAGCGGAGGTAGACGACCGCGTGCTCGGCGACCTCGCCGGTCCCGCCCGTCGCGCCGACGGCCCAGGGCGCGGTCGCCCACAGCGCGGCGGCGAGCAGGACGCCGAGCCCGACGGCGAGCCACAGGCCGTCGACCCCCGACTGGAGCGCCTCGCGCGTGTGCCCGGCACCGATGCGGCGGGCGACGGCGGCCGTGGTCGCGTAGGCGAGGAAGACGCACAGCCCGACGAGCGTGACCAGGAGCGTCGAGGCGAGGGAGAGCCCGGCGAGCTGGGCGGTGCCGAGATGACCGACGACCGCGCTGTCCACGAGGACGAAGAGCGGCTCCGCGACGAGCGCGCCGAGGGCCGGGACGGCGAGCGCGAGGATCTCGCGGTCGAGCACGGAGCGGGTGCGGCGACCTGTGGACGACGGCGCGGGGTCGGGTGGCGTCCGGGTGTCGCCGGGGTGGCCGGGCGGTGTCCGGCGTGTCGTCGGCGTGTCGTCGGACTTTCTTTCTTCCACACCCCTGAGGGTAGTGACGAGGCAGGTCAGGGGCCGCTCACGCTGATGTACACAGGGAGATCGTGAGGTTGTCCACACCGTTTTCCACCGGGTGTGCACAGTGTGGGGGAGTGTGTCCACAGGTTCGGGGGTCCCTGTCCACCGGGCGTGCACAGGGCCGTTTGCGGGGCGTGGAACAGCGATCTAGTGTCGCGGGGTCGTGCCTGTCGGAGGCGGGAGGCGCGGCCACCGGGACAGTCGTGTGGGTGGCCCGCTGTAGAACACGTGTACGACGTAAGTTTGTCCCGGTCGCGCGGTCCCTCGGTGGGTCGTGACGGGCTCGGGGGAGCGAGGGGCGCATGTCGATCGAGGAGCTCGAGGAGAGCTACGGGGGACCGGGGCCGTCAGGTTTCGACCGGACGCCACCCCAGGACGTCGCGGCGGAGATGAGCGTGCTCGGCGGCATGCTGCTGTCCAAGGACGCCATCGCCGACGTCATCGAGCAGATCCGTGGCTCCGACTTCTACCGCCCCGCGCACGAGGTCGTCTACGAGTCGATCATCGACCTCTACGGCCGCGGCGAGCCCGCCGACGCCATCACCGTCGTCGCGGAGCTGACCAAGCGCGGCGAGCTCCAGCGCATCGGCGGCGCCCCGTACATCCACGACCTCATGGCCGGCGTGCCGACCGCCGCGAACGCCGGGTACTACGCGCGCATCGTGCGCGAGCGCGCCGTGCTCCGGCGCCTCGTCGAGGCCGGCACGCGCATCGTGCAGCTCGGCTACGCGACCGACGGCGGCGACGTCGACGAGATCGTCAACAACGCCCAGGCCGAGGTCTACGCCGTCACCGAGCGGCGCACGACCGAGGACTACCTCCCGCTCTCGGAGATCCTCGGCCCGACGTTCGACGAGATCGAGGCGGCCCAGGGCCGCGGCGAGGGTATGACCGGCGTCCCGACCGGCTACTCCGACTTCGACCGGCTCACCAACGGCCTGCACCCCGGCCAGATGATCGTCGTCGCGGCGCGACCGGCCATCGGCAAGGCCCTCGCGCTCGACACGCCGCTCGCCACGCCGTCGGGCTGGACGACGATGGGCGACGTCGCGGTCGGCGACCTGCTCGTCTCCGCAGACGGGACGCCCACGCGGGTCGTCGCGGCGACCGAGGTCATGGTCGACCGCCCGTGCTACGAGGTCGAGCTCGACGACGGCACGGTGATCGTCGCGGACGCGCAGCACCAGTGGGTGACCTCGACCCGCGCCCAGCGACGCGCGGTGCGTGCGGGTGAGACACCCGAGTCGTCCGTGCGCACGACTGAGGAGCTCGCCGCCACGGTCCGGACCGCGACGGCTGAGCGACGCGCGAACCACTCGATCGCCACCACGGCACCCCTCGACCTTCCCGAGGCCGACCTCCCGATCCATCCCTACGCGCTCGGCGTCTGGCTGGGCGACGGCAGTTCCCGACGCGCCGAGTTCACCTCGGCCGACCCTGAGATCGCCATGCGGATCGAAGGCCTCGGGTACGTCGCACAGCCGAAGGGGAGCGCGAAGGGTCGTGCGCGGGCGTACAACATGCTTCTCCCCGAGGCCGAGGCCCTGGTTCGAGCGTGCATCGTCTGCGGCACCGAGTTCGCGCCCAAGAGGGCGACGCTCTTGGCGTGCGGAAAGGTGTGCGCAGCGCGTTCGCGCGGCATGGAGCGGCCGGCGCCACCGACGTGCCCCGACTGCGGCAAGCCCGGCTGGGGCTTCCGCCGGTGCCAGGAGTGCCACACCGCGAAAGGCACCATGGGAGGTCGGCTCCGGACGCTCGGTGTGCTGTCGAACAAGCACATCCCCACCTCCTACCTGCGCGCGAGCGAGTCCCAGCGTCGAGACCTTCTGGCGGGTCTGCTCGACACCGACGGCACCGTCATGCCGCAGGGCAGCGTCCAGATCAGCCTGACGAACGAGCGCCTCGCGCGCGAGACGCGTGAGCTCGTACTGTCGCTCGGGTACCGCACGGGATGGTCCACGAAGACGGTGAAGGGGCGGACCGAGGCGTCGTCGACGGCGTACACGATCACCTTCACGACCGAGGACGATGTGTTCTGGCTGGAGCGCAAGCGCCTCGTCCACAAGGAGCGTCGCCGTCCGGGCACCGCGCGGCTCACGTCACGGTTCGTCGTCGACGTCCGCCGGGTCGAGTCGGTGCCGGTGCGCTGCGTCGAGGTCGACCATCCCTCGCACCTGTACCTGGCAGGACGATCGATGGTGCCCACGCACAACTCGGTTCTCGGCATCAACGTCGCGACGCACGCCGCGGTGCACCACCAGATGTCGTCCGTCATCTTCTCCCTGGAGATGAGCCGCAACGAGATCACGATGCGTCTGCTCGCCGCCGAGGCACGGGTGCCGCTGACGCGGATGCGGTCCGGGAAGATGGACGAGCAGGACTGGCAGAAGCTCGCGTCGACGATGGGCAAGGTCGCTGAGGCGCCGCTGTTCATCGACGACTCGCCCAACATGTCGCTCATGGAGATCCGGGCGAAGTGCCGCCGCCTCAAGCAGCGGCACGACCTCAAGCTCGTCGTGATCGACTACCTCCAGCTCATGAGTTCCGGCAAGCGCGTCGAGTCGCGCCAGCAGGAGGTCTCGGAGTTCTCGCGTGCGCTGAAGCTCCTCGCAAAGGAGCTCGAGGTTCCGGTCATCGCGATCTCGCAGCTGAACCGCGGTCCGGAGCAGCGCGGCGACAAGAAGCCGCAGATGAGCGACCTGCGTGAGTCGGGTTGCCTCACCGAGGACACGAAGATCCTGCGCGCCGACACTGGCGCAGAGACCAGCTTGGGCGAGCTGTTCGCGCTCAACGCCAAGGACGTCCCGGTATGGGCGCTCAACGACCGACTCCAATACGTGCGCCGCCATCTGACGCACGTGTTCCCCACGGGCGTGAAGCCCGTGTTTCGCATGCGCCTTGCGTCGGGCAAGGAGATCGAGGCGACGGCGAACCACCCGTTCCTCACCTACGACGGCTGGACCGCGCTCGGCGACCTCGAGGTCGGCTCGCGCATCGGCGTGCCGCGCCACGTCCCCGGCCCGGAACGGAACCTCGAGTGGGACGACCGCAAGGTCGTGATGCTGGCGCACCTCCTGGGCGACGGGTCGTTCGTGAAGCGACAGCCGATCCGCTACGCCTCGATCGACGAGCGGAACCTCGCCGCCGTCTCCGAGGCGGCGGGCGCCTTCGGCATCACCCCGATCCGCGACGACTACGCCGCGGCCCGAGTCACGTCCCTGCGCCTCCCCGCGCCCTACCGGCTCGCCCGGGGTCGCCGGAACCCGATCGCCGAGTGGCTCGACGACATGGGGCTGTTCGGCGCACGCAGCCACGAGAAGTTCATCCCCACGAGCGTCTTCCACCTGCCGAAGCGCCAGATCGCGCTCTTCATCAAGCACATCTGGGCCACGGACGGCTCGGTCACGATCAACAAGAACGGGCGCAGCGGGCGGATCTACTACGCCTCGACGTCCCGTCAGCTGGTCGATGGGCTGTCCCGTCTCCTGCTGCGCTTCGGCATCTCGACGCGGGTGCGGACGGCCACGCCCAAGGGGTCGTACCGTCCCGGGTACACCCTGGACGTGAGCGGGGTGGACGACCAGCGCCGCTTCCTCCAGGAGATCGGCGTGCACGGTGACCGAGGCGATATCGCCGAGAAGCTGCTGACGATCATCCGCGAGACGCGCGCCAACACGAACGTCGACACCGTTCCGCGTCGGGTCTGGGACGACGTCCGCGAGATCCTCGTCGAGCGCGGCATGACGCACCGCGAGTTCGCGGCAGCGATCGGCACCGAGTTCTGCGGCAGCGCGCTGTGGAAGAACTCTCCATCGAGGCATCGCCTCGGCAAGATCGCGGCCGTGCTCGAGAGCGAGGAGCTCGAGATCATGGCGGTCAACGACCTCCTGTGGGACGAGGTCGTCTCGATCGAACCGATGGGGGAGAAGCAGGTCTACGACGCCACCGTCCTCGACGGGCACAACTTCGTCGCCAATGGCATTGCCGCACACAACAGTATCGAGCAGGACGCTGACGTGGTGATCCTGCTCCACCGCGAGGACGCCTATGAAAAGGAGTCACCCCGCGCGGGCGAGGCCGACCTGATCGTGGCCAAGCACCGTAACGGCCCCACTGACACGATCACCGTCGCGTTCCAGGGCCACTACCAACGGTTCGCAGACATGCAGATGTAGTGGTTGTCTGCGTGTCGACGTGCAGCGACGTGTGCGGCGGCGTCCGGCAGTACGGCGGCAGTCATCACGTGACAGCGACGTGCATGCCGGTCAGTCACGCGTGCTGACGGCGATGTCGTGCAGGACGAAGGTGGCAAACCCTAGTTCGCGTCGTGCGCCGCTCAGCCAGGCGTCGCGATTCCCACGTGCAGCGGCAAGTGCCTGATCGCGATCCTCGGTCGTCGGGGCCTCCCGCACGGCCCAGTCGACGAGCGACCCGGTCCAGCTGAACTGGTAGTCGTCCCACTCGGCCAACGTGCTGACGTGCCCGTACGACGGTTCGAACCCGTGCTCGCGGACGGCCCGCACGAAGCCGACGAGGTCGGGATAGGCGTCGACGGAAACCTCGAGCGCTGCCAGCGCAGAAGCCGACGGGGCGCCCTCCCAGATGCTGTCACCGATCAGCGCTTGGCCACCGGGGCGCAGGCGCCGCCGGACAGCGGCCAGCATGTCCTCCAGCCTGCCGAAGGCGTGGCTTGCACCGATGCACACCACCACGTCGAAGACCCCGTCGTCCCAGGTGGCAGCATCCGTCTCGATCCAGCGCACCCGGTCGCTCAGCTTCCGCTCCTCGGCACGCCGGGCGGCAGAGGCCGGGAGCATGTGGTCGATCCCCACGCCGGTGATTCCGGGATGGGCGAGCAGCAGCTCCTGCAGCCACTCGCCCTCGCCGCACCCGAGGTCGACGGCGCGGGCGCCGTCGCTCGGGCTCAGCCAGCCGACCAGTTCGCGTAGCCGCTCGGGTGCCACCGGCGCCCCGATCGGATGGCGCAGGTGGGCGATGTCGAAGATCTCGGAGCGTTCCATCTCGGCGACGCTACAGGCCACCGCCTACCCGCGCCGACGCTGTCTGACGAGCTATCACCCTATGGCTCACGCGGCCACGAGACACGCCCTCTTCCGCTGCCGTGGACCGCTGAGTGCAACCAACCCTGCGCGACCCGACCGACACGCCCGAGGTCGTGCACGGTACAGCGGCGGGTCCGCGCGATCTGCGCTGCACGTCAACAGTTGTGGACGTGCAACCCAGTTTGCAAGCGGCCTTTGTTGCAAAGCGCTCCCGTGCTCGTTGGTGACCACCTGACGCAGTAGTGGCCCCTTGGTGGCCGCCAGGTGTGGGGCAGCGGTGTCACTCGTAGTTCGTCGCCGCCTGGAGCGCGTCGTTGAAGACCTCCCAGCCGTCCTGGGGTGGAACCCGGCGCCCCCTGACGTTGAAGTAGTACCCGTCGGAGTCGTCGAGCCAGCCCGCGAGAGCTTCGAGGTACTGGTGCAGCGTGGGGTTGGCCCACGGCTCACCAGCAGCTGCCGCGACGGCGAGGGTTCTTGCCGTCGCAATCACGGCGTGCTTCCCCGACCCGCGCGCGGTCGATGGGCATCCAGCGAGCCCGCAACTCTCGTCGACGTCGACGTCGCGGTGCTCGAACTCGTAGTGGAAGCAGATGTAGTGCATCTGCTCGAACGTGTCGTAGTCGGCTGCGCCGACGGTGACTGACCGGTGGCATCGGCGGCAGGGGCGCTCCATCTCGTGATGATGGCAGAACGGCTGAACGCCGGAGGTGTCGCGCAGTCTCGCACGCCTGATGCGGGCGCTGCGATACGGCTCGGAGCCGCCTGCATCCAGGCGGTGCAAGTATGCGCGTCTGAGCAGTTCGATTCGTGACGCCGGGTGCCCCGTGAGCGCGAGCCGGTGGAGCGATGAGGCCCCGGTCTTTCGTCCACCCAGCCGTCCCAGACAAAAGCGTTGGTGCGGCTTCGTAGGCTGAGGCGCTCAAAGACACGTTCTGGGGGGTGAGGGGCTCATGGCCGACGTCGTCGCGATTCCGTACAGGTGGAGGCGGCGGTTCGTGCCGCCCTGGCTGAGGTGCTCCCGGTCGAGCTGGCCGGCGTGGACCCGGTGGTCCGCCGGTCCGCGCGGGCGGACTTCCAGGCGGACGGTGCGCTCGCCGTCGCGTCGAGGCTGGGTCGCCCGCCGCGCGATGTCGCCATGGAGGTCGTCCGCCAGATCAGTCGGCAGGCCGACGCGTTTCCTGTCGAGGTGTCGGGGCCGGGTTTCGTCAACGTCACGGTGCCGGACGGCGCGGTGTGGGCCGCGGTGGCCCAGCGCCTCGCGGACCCGCGGCTCGGCGTCGGGAAGTCCCGGAGCGACGAGCGGGTGGTCGTGGACTACTCGGGGCCGAACGTCGCCAAGGAGATGCACGTCGGTCACCTGCGGTCGTCGGTCATCGGCGACGCGCTCGTGCGGGTGCTGGGCCACCTGGGAGCCGAGGTGGTGCGGCAGAACCACGTCGGCGACTGGGGCACGCAGTTCGGGATGCTCATCCAGTACCTCGACGAGCATCCCGAGGCGGCGTGGCAGGGCCAAGGAGCCGCGACGATGTCGGCGCTCGACGCCCTGTACCGGGCGGCCCGCGCGGCGTTCGAGGCGGACCCCGGCTTCGCCGACCGGTCGCGCGCCCGCGTCGTCGCGCTCCAGTCGGGCGACGAGCCCACGCTGGCTGTCTGGCGCGCGCTGGTCCAGGAGTCGGAGGAGGCGTTCGCGCGGGTCTACGCCCGCCTGGGCCTCCTGCTGGACGCCGGGGACCTCGACGGCGAGTCCCGCTACAACGTCGCGCTCCCCGGGATCGTGGCCGAGCTGCTCGCCGCGGGCATCGCCGTCGAGTCCGAGGGCGCCGTGGTGACGTTCACCGACGGCGTCGACAACCCGGACGGCGAGCCGGTACCGCTCATCGTGCGCAAGAAGGACGGCGGCTACGGCTACGCCGCGACAGACCTCGCGACGCTGCGCCTGCGCGTCGAGCACTACCGGGCCGACCGCATCCTCTACGTCGTGGACGCGCGCCAGGCGCTGCACTTCCGGATGGTGTTCGACACCGCCCGGCGTGCCGGCTGGCTCCCCGACACGGTATCCGCGGAGCACGTCCCGTTCGGCACCGTCCTCGGCGCGGACGGGAAGCCGTTCAAGACCCGCTCCGGCGCGACCGTCCGCCTCACCGACCTGCTCGACGACGCGGAGGCGGCCGCCCGCGCCGTGCTGCGGGAGAAGGGCGACGACTTCACCCCGGCCGAGCGGGACGCCGTCGTGCACGCGGCCGCGACGGCAGCGGTCAAGTACGCCGACCTCTCCACCACGCGGACCCGGGACTACGTCTTCGACGTCGACCAGATGGTCGCCTCGTCGGGGAACACGGGTGTGTACCTCCAGTACGCGCACGCGCGCGTGCGGTCCATCCTGCGCAGGGCGGGGGAGAAGGCGCAGGGCGTCGACGACGCCGCGCCCGCTCACCCCGCCGAGAAGGACCTGGTCCTGACGCTCGACGCGTTCGAGGCGACCCTGCGCGACGTCGCGGCGACCCTGGAGCCGCACCGGCTCTGCGGGTACCTCTACGACGTCGCCACCGCGTTCACGCGGTTCTACGACCTCTGTCCCGTACTCAAGGCCGAGGGCGCCGCGCGAGGCAACCGTCTCGCGCTGTGCGCGCTCACGAGCCGCACCCTGGCCACGGGCCTCGGCCTCCTCGGGATCGCCGCGCCCGAGCGTCTTTGACCGCCTCGGCACGACGACGTCGCGCGCCCCACCGCGCGTCGTCCCGGCGCGTCGTCCCACGGTCCGCGAGCCTCGACGCCCGTGCCGTGACCCGTTGACCTGCTCCGGCACCCGGGCTACTCTCTGCGCCCCCATTCGGAAAGTGCGCCCGAAATTTCGGGGGTCACGACACGAAGGAGTGCCTGATGGATGCATCGACCACGCCCCACCGGAGCGATCCACCCCGCCGCCGGGGAGCCGCGCTCGTCGCGGGCGGGCTCGTCGGCGGGCTGGCCCTCGCGGCCGGTCTCGCCGCCCCCGCTGCGGCGGAGAGCGTCCCGGCGGCGAGCGTCCCCGCGAAGGCGGAGCCCGGCGTCGGGCCGTCCGGTCTGACCGGCGCGCAGCGCGCGACGCTGGAGACCTACCTCGAGGACACGTACACCTCGCTGGTCGCCATGACGGACGAGGAGACCGGCCTGCCGGCGGACAACATCGAGGGCGACCTGGACCCCGCGTCGAGCAGCGCGTACACGTCGCCGACGAACATCGGTGGCTGGCTCTGGTCCACGGTCGTCGCGCGCGACCTCGGCCTGGTGGACGACGCCGAGGCGCACGACCGTCTCGCGACGACGCTCGACACCGTCGCGTCGCTCGACCGGCACGAGGCGAGCGGGATGTTCTACAACTGGTACGACCCGGCGACGGGCGACCGGGTCGAGACGTGGCCGGACGACGGGAACACGGTCCACCAGTTCCTCAGCTCGGTGGACAACGGCTGGCTGGCCGCGGGCCTGCGTGTCGTCGTGGAGGCGGAGCCGAGCCTCGCCGAGGAGGCGCGCGCGATCTACGACGACATGCACTTCGGTGCCTTCTACAACCCGGAGGCGCGCCCCGACCTGGGCGTCGGGCTGCTGCGCGGCGGGTTCTGGGACGAGGAGCCGCCCGGTTGCTCGGTTGCCGGCGACTACCTCGGCACGGGGACGGACGTGTTCTACACGTGCCACCACTACGACACGACGATCTCGGAGACGCGCATCGCGACCTACCTCGGCATCGCGGAGGGCGAGGTGCCCCCGGAGGCGTACTACGCGAGCTACCGGACCTTCCCGGACACGTGCGACTGGTCCTGGCAGGAGCAGAAGCCGATCGGCGAGACGCGCGAGTACCTGGGCGTGCCCGTCTTCGAGGGCGCGTACCGGTACCGCGACCTCGCGGTCGTGCCGGGCTGGGGCGGCTCGATGTTCGAGGCGCTCATGCCGGACATGCTGGTGCCCGAGGCGGAGTGGGGCCCGACGTCGTGGGGCGTCAACCACCCGCTCGTCGTCCGCGCGCACAAGGAGCACGGGCTCGACGAGGCCGGGTACGGGGCCTGGGGCTTCTCGCCCGCGAGCAACCCCTTCGGCGGGTACGCGGAGTACGGCGTCGACGCGATCGGGCTGCGCTCGGACGGCTACCTGTCCGACGGCGAGACCGACGTCGACCTCGGGTTCGAGGGCTGCCGCGAGACGACCAACCCCGCGCCGGAGTTCGGCGACGGCGTCGTGACGCCGCACGCGTCGTTCCTCGGCCTCGCGTACGACACGGACGGCGTGCTCGACAACCTGGCCCACCTCGCCGACGACCTCGGCGCCTACGGGCCGGGCGGTTTCTACGACTCCGTCGCCGTGCGGTCGGGCACGGTCGCCGAGCGCTACCTGTCGCTCGACCAGGCGATGATCGTCGCCGCGATCGGCAACGTCCTCGACGACTCGCGCCTCAAGGACTACTTCGTCGACGACGAGCTCGAGCAGCGCCTGCGGCCGCTCATGGAGGCGGAGACGTTCTCGGCCACGGCCGACCTCACGCCCGGCGTGGGGGCCGACGTCCAGGTCCAGGCGCGCTGCGTGGGGCACCGCGCGGCCGTCGCGGTCCGGGCGACGAGCACGGGGGACGGTCGCGCGGACGTCACGCTCGCCACGCCCTACGGGACGCGGTCGTTCGGCGACGTCGTCCCGCACCGCAGCACCTACCAGTCGTTCGCGGCGCGCACGGCGGAGATCCCGTCCGGCACCGCGACGGTGACGGTCACGTCCGCGGACGGGTCGACGACCCAGGAGCTGTCCTACCGCTACCCGGGGATCTCCTGCGGCTGACCGGCTGACCGGCACACGATGACGGGAGGGGCGCGGACCGTGCCCCTCCCGTCCGCCGTGCCCTGAGCGGCTCAGGTGCTCGGATGCTCAGGGACGCGTCAGGTCCCCTTACGAGCGCGGGGGAGCCGTGGACTCGCGGACGACGAGGCTCGTCGCGAGCTCGGTGCGCAGCGTGTGCCCGCTCGCGGTGCGGGCGCGGTGCACGAGCTCGACGGCCGAGGCGCCCATCTCGACGAGCGGCTGGCGGACCGTGGTGAGCGGCGGGTCGGTCCACGCCGCGACGGGCAGGTCGTCGAACCCGACGAGCGAGACGTCGCGCGGCACCGACAGCCCGGCCTCGCGCAGCGCCCGCAGCGCGCCGAGGGCCGTGTCGTCGCTGCACGCGAAGATCGCGGTCGGCGGCTCGTCGAGGGCGAGGAGCCGCTGGACCCCTTCGTAGCCCGCGGGCACGCCGTACGTGCTCAGGCAGACCAGGTCGTCGTCGACGGGGACGCCCGCGCGGATCATCGCGGCGCGATAGCCGGCGAGCCGCGCGATCGCGTTGTCCTGCTCGGGGACGCCGGTGATCGTCGCGACGCGCCGGTGCCCCTGGGCGAGCAGGTGCGCCGTCGCCTCGAGCGCGCCCTGATAGTTCGCGGCTCCGACGCTGAGGACGTCCTCGGGCGGGAGCCGGCGCGGGTCGACGACGACGAGCGGCACGCCCGCCTCGGCCAGCGTGGCACGCGCCTCGGCGTCGGGCACGGCGACCACGCTCACGAGCCCGTCCGTGCCGCGGGCGAGCGCGTGCCGGACCCACGCGCCGCAGTCGTCGGGGTCCAGCTCCACCGACAGCACGACGTCGAGCCCTCGACGCCGTGCCTCGGCGACCGCGCCGCGCACGACTGCCTCGGACCACGGCCCCTCGAGGTCGACGATGCGGACGTCGACGAGGCCGGTCCGCTTCGCCGTGCGGGGCCGGATCTCGTAGCCGTGCCGGCGCAGGACGGCCGCGACGCGCTCGCGCGTCGTCGCCGCGACGTCGGGCCGCGCGTTGAGCACCTTCGACACCGTCGGGACGGAGACCCCGGCGTCGGCCGCGATGCGGGCCAGCGGGACCGACGACCGTCCGGGCGGCGACGCTGCCATCGGATCCCTCCTTCCGTGCTGTGGCCCGGCCGAGGTCCGGCCGAGGCTCTCGACGCTCGGATCGTCGTGACGCCCCGGAACCAGTGCGGGGACGAGCCCCGGGGACGACGACGGCCCGGCCCGGGACCGCGAGGTCCGGACCGGGCCGTCGTGCGTGCGGTCAGTCGTCGAGCGAGACGGTGCCGCGCGCGACGCCGCCGAGCCAGCCGAGGCTGGGCTTGGGCGTGCGCTCGAACGTCTCCGGGTCCCACCCGACGAGCCCGAACGTCGGGGCGAACGAGCCCCACTCGTAGTTGTCGAGCAGCGACCAGTGCAGGTAGCCGAACAGCGGGAGGCCCGCCTCCATCTCGGCGTGCAGTGCGCGCAGGGCGTCGCGCGTGTAGTCGATGCGGCGTGCGTCGTCCGCCGTCGCGATGCCGTTCTCGGAGACGAGGACCGGTAGGCCGGTGATCTCGTGCCCGAGGCGCGCGGCCTCGGCGATGGCGGCCGGGTAGTACTCCCACCCGGTGAGCGTCTTCTCGGAGTCCTCCGGGGCGGGCAGCGGGCCGTCCACCGTGATGCGCGTGCGCGTGTAGGCCTGGACGGCGATGAAGTCGTCGCCCTTCGCAGCTTCCAGGAAGACCGTCTCGCGCGGGTAGGCGTACTCGCGCAGGACCTCCTCGGCGCCCGGGTCGGCGAAGAACTGCTGGGGCGCGACCGGCCATCCGACGGGCACCCCGACGGTCCGCACGAGCTCCACGGCCCGGCGGTGCGCGGCGATGAGGTGCTCGGTCGCGACCGGGTCGGGCGCGTGCATCGTGCCGGCCTGGAGCTGCTCGGTGCCCTTGGCGGCCGTGATCATCATCGCGAGGATGTTCGGCTCGTTGATGGTGAACACGTGCGACGCGCGGTCGAGCAGCGGCAGCACGTGCTCGACGTACCGCGCGAACCGCTCGACGGACCGCGGGTCGGTCCAGCCGCCGTCCTCCGCGAACCAGCGCGGCGACGTGAAGTGGTGCAGCGTGACGAGCGGCGTGACCCCGTGCTCGAGGCAGCAGTCGATCATGCGGCGGTAGTGGTCGACCTCGGCGCGCGAGAAGCGGCCCTCGGCGGGCTCGATGCGCGCCCACTCGATCGAGAACCGGTATGCGGTGAGCCCGGACTCGGCCAGCAGCCGGATGTCCTCGGCGTACCGGTGGTAGGAGTCGGCGGCGTCGCCCGACGGCTCGGCGAGGGTCGAGGCCGGGTCGACCTCGCGCGCCCACCAGTCGCTGTTGACGTTGTTGCCCTCGATCTGGTGGGCCGCCGTCGAGGCGCCCCAGAGGAAGGACTCGGGGAAGGTGATCGACACAGGCTCTCCTCGTCGGTCGCCGGTCACTTGATGCCGGTCATGGCGATGCCCTGCACGAAGTAGCGCTGCAGGAACAGGAACAGGATGAGGATCGGCGTCACGACGAGCACGGACCCGGCCATGAGCAGGCCGTAGTAGGTGCCGTTCGAGCCGACCGAGTACAGCGAGAGCGCGACCGGGAGGGTGTACATGTTCTCGGTCTGCGCGACGACCAGGGGCCAGAGGAAGTTGTTCCACGACCCGAGGAACGTGAGGATGCTCAGCGTCGCGAGCGGCGGCCCGCACTGGGGCAGCACGATCCGGAAGAAGACCCGGAACTCGCCCGCGCCGTCGATCCGGGCGGCCTCGATGAGCGCGTCCGGGATGCCGAGCATGAACTGCCGCATGAGGAACACGCCGAGCGGACCGGCGAGGAACGGCAGGATGAGCGCCGGGTAGGTGTTGACGAGCCCCATGTTGGACACGAGCACGAACATCGGCACGAGCGTGACGACGCCCGGGACCATGAGCGTGAGCATGACGAGCGCGAACAGCACCTTCTTGCCGGGGAACTGCATCTTCGCGAGGGCGTAGCCGACCATCGAGCAGAAGATGATGTTGCCGAGCACCACGACGACGGCGACGACGATCGAGTTGGTGAAGTACTGCCCGTAGTTGAGCTGGGAGAGCCACCGCTCGTAGTTGTCGAGCGTGGGGTTCTGCGGCCACCACGTGATGGGTCGCTGGAGGAGCTCGCCCTGTGTCTTGAAGCTGCCGAGGGCCATCCAGATGAACGGCATGAGGGTCAGGAGCAGCCCGACGACGAGCGCGGTGTACGTGGCGCCGCGCGACCAGCGGATCGGGCGCCGCGCCCGACGGCGGGGCGCGCCCTCCGGGGTCGACGTCGCGGGGGTGGTCCGCGAGGACGTGACGGTCATGTCAATCCTCCTTCGACCGCAGCAGGCGGAACTGGACGGCGGCCAGCGCGGCGATCAGCGCGAAGAGCACGTACGCGGCTGCGGAGGCGAACGCGTAGTTGCCGTACCCGAACTGGTTGTAGACGTAGTAGCTGATGGTCAGCGTCGAGTTGACCGGGCCGCCCTTGGTCATGACGAACGGCTCCTCGAACACCTGGAGGAAGCCGACCGACAGCAGCACCGCGCCGAGCAGCAGCGTCGGGCGCATGAGCGGGACCGTGATGGAGCGGAAGCGCCGCCACGAGCCGGCGCCGTCGACCTCGGCGGCCTCGTAGACGTCGCGCGGGATCGCCTGGAGGCCGGCCAGGAAGATGATCATGAGCGTGCCCATGTTGCGCCAGGCCGCCATGACGATGATCGACGGCATCGCCGTCGCGCTGTCGTTGAGCCAGTCCGGGCCGTCGATGCCGACCCAGCCGAGCACGGTGTTGACGAGGCCGGAGTCCTGAAGGATGAACCGCCAGACGACCGCCACGGCGACGATCGACGTCACGACGGGCGTGTAGAAGCCGACGCGGAAGACGCTGCGGAACTTCTCGATGCCCGAGTTGAGCGCGACGGCCAGTGCGAGCCCGAGCACCATCGTCAGCGGGATGCCGACGAGGACGAAGTAGAAGGTGTTGAGCAGCGCCTTGCGGAACAGCTCGTCCTGGAAGACGCCGGTGAAGTTCTCGAGCCCGACGAAGTTCACCGCGAACGGCGTCTTGATGTCACGGATCGTGAGGTCCGAGAACGACATCCCGAACGACGCGAGCAGCGGCCCCAGCATGAAGACCGCGAAGACCGCGACGAACGGGAGAGCGAACAGCCAGGCGACGAGCGCTTGCCGTCGCCGGTGGACGGCGCCGGCCGTACGCCGGCGCCGTCCCTCGGTGGTGGTGGTCATGACTGACGGGCCCTGTTACCAGCCGAGCCCGAGCGTGTCGGCCTTGGCCTGGATCGCCTTGGCGGCGTCCTCGGACGTGACCTGACCGTTCGCGACCTTCTCGGCCTCGGTCTCGATCGTCGCGGAGAGCTCGTCCCAGCTCGGCACGGTCGGCGGGGCGATCGTGTTCTCGAGCTGCTCCTGGAGCACCTGGGTGCGCGGGTTGGACGTCAGCGGCTCGTAGTCCCACGCGGTGGTGAGGGCGGGCAGGTCGCTCGTGGCGTCGAACCAGGCCTGCTGCGTCTCGGGCTGGGCGAGCCAGCGCACGAGCTTCCAGGCGCCGTCGGCGTTCTTGGCCTCGGCGAACACGCCGAGGTGGGCGCCGCCGATGTAGGAGTCGTTGTTCGCGGAGCCCGCGGGCACCGGGACGGTGGCGACGTTCTGCTCGACCCAGTCCTCGCCCTGGAGGTCGGCGAGCACGTTGACCATCCACGGGCCGGAGATGAAGGCCGGGTCGGAGCCGTCGACGAACGCGCTGTTCTGCGAGTCGCCGTAGCCGGACAGCGGCGACAGGCCCTCGGTGAAGAAGGACGCGTAGTAGTCGAGCGCGTCGACCATCGCCTGGTTGTCGAGGTCGAACGCGTCGCCCGCCTCGTTGAGGACCGAGCCGCCGGCCTGCGAGTAGAACGGCAGGATGACCTGCGTGGAGTCCTCGGCGTCGCCCATCGGGAGCTGGAGGCCGTAGGTCGAGCCGTTGGCCTTCATCGCCTCGGCGAACGACGTGAGCTCCTCCCACGACGTGGGCGCCTCGACCCCGGCCGCCTTGGCCAGGTCGGAGCGGTAGTACAGGACGCGGGTCTCGACGTACCACGGCACGCCGTAGTCGACGCCGTCCGCGACGGTCGAGGCCGCGGCGCCCTCGACGAAGTCCGCGCTGTCGACGAGGCCGTCCGGGACGGGCGCGAGGCCGCCGGTGGCGACCATCGTCGGCATGAAGGACGAGCCGATCATGATCGCGTCGGGCACGGTGCCCGCGGCGACGGCGGTCTGGAACTTCGTCATGACGTCGGCCCACGGGATCGTGGTGACCTCGACGTTCGCGTCGGGGTTCTCCTCCGTGAAGCCCTGGACGAAGTCGGGCAGCTTCTCGCCCTCCTCACCCATCGCCCAGATCGTGATGTCGCCCTCCGCGGGCGAGTCGTCGACCGTCGTGGTGGACCCGGCGGCGCTCTCGCCACCCGTCGAGTCGTCGTCCGCGCGACCGCACGCGGTCAGGGCCAGGAGTCCGACGACGCCGATGGCGACCGCCTTGCGTCCGAGCTTCATGAGCAATCCTCCTCATCGAGCAGTCGGCTCGTCTGGTGTGAGCCGCTGTGGAAACTACCTTAGCGTGCGCTCGGTTAGTATTTTCAACCGGGGCGTCCAGGCCGTACCGTTGGCGCCGAGGGACTGGCGAAGGAGACGGTGATGAACGAGAGCGACTCCGCAGGTGGCGGCGCCACGACGGGGACGGCAGGGGGCGTGGCGAGCCGAGCGACGACGACGACCGCGACGCGCGGCACGACGGCGGCGGGGCTGCCCGACCGACGCATCGTCCGGGGCGAGCAGCGCCGTCGCGAGATCCTGCGCACGGCCGTCGAGGTGTTCGGCGAGCAGGGCTTCCGCGGCAGCTCGCTGCGCGAGATCGCGGCGCGCGTCGGCATCTCCGAGGCCGGGCTCCTGCACCACTTCGGCAGCAAGGCGGGCCTCCTGACCGCGACGCTCGAGGAGCGCGACCGGCGCGACCTCGTGCGGCGCACCGAGGACGAGGCCGCGGGCGCGGACCTCCTCACGACCATCCGCGACCAGGTCCGGCGCAACGCCGAGACGCCCGGTCTCGTCTCGCTCCACGTGGTGGTCGCCGCCGAGGCGACGGACGGTGCCCACCCGGCCCACGACGTCGTGCGCGACCGTTACCGCGCCCTGCGCCACCAGGACGACACGCGCTTCCAGGACGCCGTCGCGCGCGGCGAGCTGCGCCCCGAGGTCGACCCGCAGGCGATCGGCCAGCTCTTCTCCGCCGTCATGGACGGCCTCCAGCTCCAGTGGCTGCTGGACCCTGACAACGTCGACATGGTCGCCCTCTTCGACCAGTTCCTCGCGCTGCTGCGCCCCGAGGGCTCGGCCCCCGCAGCGCCCGCGCCCCGCACCACCGAGCAGGAGACCGCGTGACCCTCACCGCCAGCCCCGCAGGCACGACCACCCTCGAGGGCGCGACGCTCGCCTCGGGCGACCTGACCGTCGAGCTCACCGGCGGCGGCGACGTGCGCGCCGTCAGCACGGGCGGCCTGCTCGTCAACCAGTACCTGCCGGGCGAGCACGACCGTATGCCCGGTGGCGTCCTGCTGCGCGCGACCCGCGCGGACGGCACGGTCGAGGTCGCGCGGCTCACCGGCTCGGCGCCCGCGGTGACGTCGGTCGAGGTCGGCACCGACCGCGTCGTGTGGTCGGGCGAGGCGCTCGGGCTCGCCACGCGCGTCGCGCTGACGCTCGACGGGCGCACGCTCGTCTGGCGCGTCGACCTCACGGCGGGCGCGAGCACGCCGGCGGACGCGCGCTACGACGTCGTGCACGCGCAGGATCTCGCGCTCGCGCCGCCCGCGGCGGCGCTGTCGAGCGAGCCGTACGTGTGCCAGTACCTGCTGCACCGCGCGATGGAGCACCCCGACGCGAGCACCGTGCTCGTCAGCCGGCAGACCATGTCCGCCCAGCCGCGCCTCCCGCTCGCCGTCGCGTTCCTCGTCGAGGGCGCCGTCGCGCACCTCACGGACTCGCTGCAGGTCTTCACTGCCCGGTCGCGGCGCGACGGCGTCCCGCACGGCCTGCTCGGGACCGTCGACTCCGCGGTGCTCCAGTACGAGTACGCGATGCCCACCCTCGTGTCCCGCCCCCTCGACCTGTCGGGCGGGACGGCGCGCGTGCACGCGGTCACCGTCGTCGACCCCGACGCGCCCGGACCGCTCGCCGCGCACCTCGACGAGGTGGCCGGCTGGGCGGCAGCCGCGGTCGACGCCGCCGCCGACGAGCGCTCGACCACCCCGCGGCCGCGGAGTGCGTCCGTGCTGCGCGACGCCCCGCTCCTCGCGGGCGACGAGCTCGGCGAGGCCGACCTGCTCGCGGCGGTCGGGCTCGGCGCCGACGACGTGCTCCTGCCCGAGCGCGACGCCGACGGCACGCTCCTCTCGTTCTTCACCGCGGCGGGGACGCACGTCGTCGACGCGCGCAAGGACACCGTCACCGAGCGCTCGCACGGGCACGTGCTCAAGGCGGGCGACGACGTGCTCCCGACGGACGACGTCCTCTCCACGACGGCGTTCGCGCCGGGCGTCTTCGCGTCGCACGTCGTGCTCGGCAACACGACGGCGAACCGCCTCGCGACCGTGCACCGGCACCACCTCAACCTGCTGCGCAGCAGCGGCCTGCGGGTCCTCGTCGACGACGGCCGCGGGCCCCGGCTGCTCGGGCTGCCCTCCGCGCTCGTCCTCGACGTCGGCGGCGTCCGCTGGGTCTACGTGACGCCGCTCGGCCGCGTCGACGTGCGGACCGTCGCGCACGACCACGAGAACCGCATCGACGTGGACGTGCGCTGCGAGCGGCCCCTCCACGTCACGGCGACCCTCGAGCTCGACGACGAGGCCGGCGGCTGGGTCGTCGAGCACGTGGCCCCGACGTCGGACGCCGGCGAGGCCGTCGTCGTGCACCCCGTCCCGGGCGGCGACGTCGACGCGCACTACCCCGACCTGCGGTACGTCGTGGCGTCGAGCGCGCCCGTCGCGCTCGACTCCGAGAGCTCCGCGCGCGCCTCCACCGGGACCGCGCACCGCCTCACGAGCGCGAGCGACACCGGCGCGCTCCGGCTCGCGATCACCGGTTCGCTGGACGGTGCCGACGCCGCGCTCGCCCTCGCCGCGTCGACCCACGACCCGCTCGCCGACCTCGACGCGACGCTCGCGGGCCACCTCGCGACCGTCCGCGGGGTCGTGCGCGGCCTGCGGTTCGCGCCGCACGCGGCGCTCGAGACGCAGGAGCTCGACCTCCTCGTGCCCTGGTACGCGCACGACGCCCTGATCCACTTCCTCGTGCCGCACGGGCTCGAGCAGTACTCGGGCGCGGCGTGGGGCACGCGCGACGTGTGCCAGGGGCCGTTCGAGCTCGCGCTCGCGGGCGGACGGTACGACGTCGCGCGGGCGATCGTGCTGCGCGTCCTCGCCCACCAGCACACGTGGGGCGAGTTCCCGCAGTGGTTCATGTTCGACGCGTACGGCGAGCGCTACAACGACTCCTCGCACGGCGACGTCGTGGTGTGGCCGCTGTTCGCGCTCGCGCAGTACCTCGACGCGAGCGGCGACCTCGCGGTGCTCGACGAGCCGGTCCCGTTCTGGGACCACGCGCACCGGCGCCCCGCCGTGGCAGGGCCCGACGCTGCGGCGACCGTGCGCGACCACGTCGCGCGCCTGCTCGACCACCTCGACCGCGACCGCCTGCCCGGCACCGCCCTGCCCGCGTACGGCGAGGGCGACTGGGACGACACGCTCCAGCCCGCCGACCCGCGCATGCGCACGGACCTCGCGTCCACGTGGACGTCCGCGCTGCTCGTGCAGGCCGCCGAGCTGCTCGCCCGCACCACGTCCGGCAGCGACGTCCACGCCGCCCTCTCGGCGCGCGCCGGGGCCCTGGCCGCGGAGGTGCGCGCCGACCTGCGCGAGCGCGCGCTCGTCCACGGCGTCATGGCGGGGTACGTGCGCCACGGCGCCGACGGCGACGAGCTCGTCATCCACCCGTCCGACACCGTGTCCGGGATGCGCTACCGCCTCATCCCCATGACGCAGTCGATCATCGCGGGCATCCTCACGCCGGAGGAGGCGGAGCAGCACGAGCGCCTCGTGGTCGAGCACCTCCACTTCCCCGACGGCGTGCGCCTCATGGACCACCCCGCCGCGTTCGACGAGGGGATCCCGCACACGTTCCTGCGGGCCGAGCAGGCGGCGAACGTCGGCCGCGAGATCGGTCTCATGTACGTGCACGCGCACATCCGCTACGTCGAGGCCCTCGCGGCCCTCGGCCGCGGCCGCGCGCTCGACGAGCTGTTGCGCATCAGCCCCGTCGACCTGGGCCGCCGCCTCGCGCACGCCGCGCCGCGCCAGCGCAACGCGTACTTCTCGTCGAGCGACGCCGACTTCCCGGACCGCCAGAGCTTCGCGCGCGACTTCGACCGCCTGCGCGACGGGACCGTGGGCGTGCGCGGCGGCTGGCGCGTGTACTCCAGCGGGCCGGGCATCTACCTGCGTCAGCTCGTGCAGGGCGTGCTCGGGCTCACGGAGCAGCCGGGGACCCTCGTCGTCGACCCCGTGCTGCCCGCGACGGCGGACGGGCTCGCCGTCGACCTCGAGCTCGCCGGGCGGACGCGCCGGGTCGGCTACCGGGTCGCCGAGCCTGGCCAGGGCGTCCGGGTGCGCGTGGGGTCCGACCTCGGTGCGCTCGTCGACGTCCCCGCGACCGTGCGGGCCGGCGACTACCGGGAGCGCGGCGTCGTCGTCGCGACGCGCGACCTGGGTGACGCGGGGTTCGTCGAGATCACGGTGCCCGCGGGGTCGTAGCACCCCGAGATCTTGCCGTCCCCGGGCGTGGCCCCGCGCGTGGGCTCGAGGCGCTAGCCTTCGGACCACGCCGCCGTCGGGACGGCGCCACCCGCGACGAAGGAACACGCCGTGAGCCAGCCTCCGTACCAGCAGCACCCGGGCGGCGACGCCCAGCAGCCCCCGCAGGCCCCCGGGCCGTACGGGCAGGGCCAGCCCGCCTACGGGCAGCCGTCCGCGCCCGGGCCCTACGGCGGGCAGGCGCCGTACGGCCAGGGCCAGCCCGCCTACGGCCAGCCCGCGCAGCCCGAGCAGCACCAGCCGGCCTACGGGCAGATGGCGCCGCAGGCTCCTCCCGCGGCGCCGTACCCGCCGCAGGGCCAGCAGCCCTACGGGGCGCCGTACCCGCCGCAGGGCCAGCAGCCGTACGGCGCGCCCTACGGTCAGCCGGGCTACGGCGGTCAGCTGGGTTACGGCGCGTACGCACCCGTCGGCCCGCAGCCGATGACGTGGCGCACGATCCTCGCGTACGTGTTCAGCCCGATCGCGGTGTTCTTCCTGCCGATCGTCTTCGGCGTGCTCGCGATCGTCTTCTCCGCGATCGCGGTCCGCCGGAACGAGAAGACGGCGAAGATCGCGCTGGGGATCGCGATCGCGTGCACGGCCCTCGGGTTCATCCTGGGTGCGATCAGCGGCGTCCGGACCTTCCAGGAGCTCGCCGGCTGACCGCCGCGCCGGGGCGGGCGCACCTGCCCGGGCCGGTCAGCCGCAGTCGATCCCGGCGTACGGCGTCTCGACGACGGTCGGGCCGTCGTCGGTCGCGACCGTCAGCGTGGCCGTGCCCGGCTCGACCGACGAGGCCCGCGTGCTGAACGACTGGTACGCGTTGCGGCCCGGCTGGACGTCGGCGAACGAACGCTCGCCCGCGGCGGTGCCGAGCGTGACGTCCACGGCGTCCTCGCCGACGTTCAGCGCGCGCACGGCGACGTGCGCCGTCCCCGCCAGGCACCGCGCGTCCACCTCGACGTGGACGGGCGGGAGCTCCCGGATCCGGACGTCGCGGTACGACACGACGTCGGGCGCGGACCCGTGCGCCTGGAGACCGACGTACCCGACGAGGCCGCGGCTGCTCGAGTCCGGGTCGAGCGGGCGGTCGGGGAACGGGACGCCGGGCAGGTTCTCGTACTCGTTGATGACGACCCCGTCCCGGATCACCGTGTAGTGCTGCCCGACGACGCGCACCTCCAGCTCGTTCCACGTGCCCTTGGCGGTGGGGCGCGCGCGGTCGAGGCCGATGTCGGCGAACCCGTAGACCGACCCGGTCTTGCGGGGGTCGTTCGACCCGCCCTCGGGGGAGTCGTTGACCTGGATCTCGTGCCCGCAGTTGACCGCGATCCACGAGAGGTTGCCCGTCTCGTTGCCGTTGAACGTCGTCGGGCACCCCTCGACGGGGCCGGACAGGTCGGGGAACCGGACCTGCACGCCGCTGTTGGCGCGCGCGTCCTCGGGCGCGTCGTCGCGGAACTGCACGACGAGCGAGAAGTCGCCGTACTGCCGGACCGGGTACCAGAGGGTGCCGAACCCGCCGCCCGCTCCCGCCCGGGAGCGGATCGTGCCGTCGTCGAGCAGGTCGAACCCGCCGTCGCCCGCGTACTCCCAGGCGTCGAACGACTCGGCGGTACCGTCGAAGATCACGTCGTACCCGTCGTCGGGCGCCGCGGCCACGGCCGTCGTGGCCGCGGGCCCCGCGGGCTCCGGTGCCGCGGGCACGACCGCCGCGGCCGGCGCCGCGAGGGCGACCCCGACGGCGAGCGCGGCCCCTGCGAGGCGGGCGCGGTGCGCCCGGCGGAGGACGGGGGGACGGGTGGTGCTCGACATCGGAACTCCCTCGTTCGACGCGTGTCCCTCCACCCTCGCACGGATGCCGGGCGCTCTCCACGGCACGGGGAGCGAGCGCGCGCCCGGGGGCGCACACCCTCCGCACCCGCGTGCGCGCGTCGGGCGCGGTGGGAGAATCGACCGGTGTCCGGAGCCGAGGAGCGAGTGCTGGAGTCCGCCCGGGTCGCAGCGACGCTGCGCGACGAGATCCTCGACGGCGTGCGACGCCCGGGTTCCCGGCTGGTCGAGCGGGACCTCGCGGCCGACTTCGGCGTGAGCCGGATCCCCGTGCGCGACGCGCTCAAGGCGCTCGAGGGGGAGGGGCTCGTCGTGCTGCGGCCCCACACGTGGGCCGTGGTGCGGGAGTTCTCCGACGCCGACCTCGCCGACCTCGACGAGGTCCGCGAGGTGCTGGAGCCGCTCGCGTTCCGCCTCGCGGCCCAGCGGCACGGCCCGGAGGGGCTGGACCGGCTGCGGAGCGCGCTCGCGAGCGAGCAGGAAGGGGCGCGCACCGCCGACAGCGTCGGGTCGCGCCGGTCCGCGGCAGATTTCCACGAGATCGTGACCGACCTCGCCGACAACCAGCTCCTGCGGGACATGATGCAGGGCATCCGCAGCCGCGTGCGCTGGGCGCTGTCGCAGCACGACGACCTCGCGCACGTGACCGAGGAGCACGCGGAGCTGTTCGAGGCGGTCGCGTCGCGGGACGGCGAGCGTGCCGCCGCCCTGGCGGAGGCGCACGTCGACAGCAGCCGGCGCCAGCGCGCCGCGCACGTCGCGGCGCTGCGCTCGGGGCGCTGACCCGGCCTCGTCGGGACCGTGGGCTCGCCCGGGCCGGCTCAGACGGGGCCGGCGGTCCCGTCGTGCGACGTGGCCGGCCGGGCAGGGATCTCGGTCGCCTTCTGCCACGACCCGACCAGCCGCCCGTCGCTCGTCTCGAGCCGGAACGGCGCGAGGGGGAGGTTGCCGGCACGGCGGCGCGCGCGGAGCACGTCGATCGCGTCCTCGTCGCTGTCCGCGCCGAACGGCTCCCCGCGGCGTGCGCCGGTGGCGGTGACCACCCGGTAGCTGGTCATGCTGTCGTCGTCGTGGTGGACGTCGTCGGCGAGCGCGGCGACCTCCTTGGCGACCTCGAGGTTCGGCAGCGCGACCCAGGTGCGCCCCGGCCCGTCGAGCGTCCAGCCGTCGGTGTCGTCGCGCCGGATCACGTACTCGCGCGACGCGCTGCGCGCGCGCCAGGTCGCGTCGTCTTCGGCAGTCCAGGTGAGTGTGTTCATGAGCGCTGGTGCGGGTCGGACGGCGGTCCGGTCTCTCGTCGGTCGAGCGGTAGTTCCCCCTGTCCGCCGTCCGGTGACCCACCCGCAGCGTACGCTGCCCGCTCCGCGGGCGTGTCCACCCTGAGGAGGAGATCACCCGTCGGGCGCATCACACGGCACCGCCGTGCGACAGCTCTGTCGCCGCGCTTTCCTCACGTCCGGCTACCCCAGGCGTTCCTCCAGGAGGTCCGCGGCGGCGCGTGCGCCACCCAGCGACCGCAGCTCGCTCCCGAGGCGGGCGGCCGCGGCACGGTAGGCCGGGTCGGTGGCGACCTCGCGGTAGGCGTTCCGGACCGCCTCGGGCCGCGGGGTCCCGGTGCGCAGGTTCACGCCGGCGCCGTGCCAACCGACGCGCGCCGCGACCTCCGGTTTGTCGAGGTCCCCGCCCGCGACCACGAGCGGGATGTCGTGCCGCAGCGCCTGGAGGACGCCGCCGTACCCGCCGTTCGTGATCATCACCGAGGTCCGGGGCAGGAGCTCGGGGTAGGGGACCATGGGTGCGACGCGGGCGTTCGCGGGCAGCGGACCGGGCAGTGGCTCGGTCCGGTGGCCCAGCCCGACGACGACGAGCACGTCCTGGTCGGCGAGCGCCTCGAGCGTGGGCAGGATCAGGTCGCGCGGGTCGACGTTCGCGGTGCCCTGCGTGACGTGGACGACGGGCGCGCCGGCGCGGACGACGTCGTCCCACCACGGCGGGAGCGAGCCTGGCGCGGGCGTCGTCCCGTCGTCGGTGAGGTCACCGACGAAGCGGATGTGCGGTGGCAGGTCGTCGCGCGGGTAGTCGAGGCCCGGCGAACCGGCCGCGACGACGAGGAACGGCGAGTACCACATCGTCGCGAAGGTCGCGGTGTCCGGCGCGAGCCCGGCCGACCGCCGCGTGCGCTGGTAGCGCCGGGTCAGCGCGGCGGTGCCCGCCCCGGCGACGGCGCCGAGCACCGCGTCGCGCGCCCTGCCGACGACGCCGACGCCAGGGGCGAGCCCGAGGCCCGTCGGCGGGATGCCCTTGCCGGGCAGCCAGACCGCGATCGGCGAGACCGTCGCCCACGGCGACCGGAGCCGTTCGGCCGCGAGCCGGGTCCCGAGCGCCATGGGGTCGCCCGCGAGCAGGTCCCAGGGTTCGTCGTCGTGCAGCGCGAGGAGGTCCTCGGCCTGCGCGGGCGCGGTCCCGAGGAAGAGGTCCTCGAGGTTGAGGAGCACCTGGCGGAACCCCTTGCGGTCCTGCAGGCGGGGGAAGGTGGCGGCCAGGTCGCGCTCGTCGAAGTCGGGAGCCGCGACCCAGGGGACGCCGCGCGCGCCGACGTCGTCGAACATCGCGACGTACGACCTGCCGGTGTACACGCGGACGCCGTGGCCGCGGCGGACGAGCTCGGCAGCGACCGCCCGGACCGGCCGCGCGTGCCCGGCGAAGGGCATCGCCGTCAACAGGATCGAGGCCATGGGGCAAGCATGACCCCTCGTCGGTGTCTCGGCCCGCGAGCGGTGACCCGCTACCCTGCACGAGCCGCCCGCGACGAGAGGACCCGCCCGATGTCCCACCCCACCGACCCGTACGAGCCGGTCGACGACCACACCGTCATGCGGCCGCCGCGACGGTACGGGGAGGACGGCGGGACGAGCCCGAGCGCTGCGGGCGCCCCGGCGCCGGGCTACGCGAGCCCGCACGCGCAGGCGCCGTACGACACCGACCCGTACGGCACGGGAGGTCGCCGAGGCCACGGCCGGCCCGGCGACCCGCACGCCACGCTCCCGCCCGCGGACACCGGGGCGACCTGGCCGCCCGCGGGGACGGCGCCCGGGTACGCGCCGCCGCCCCCGCCGCCCGGCGCGCCCGCGGGCCCCCACGCGCACGGCGCCCCGTACGGCACGCCGACGGCTCCGTACGCCACCCCGTCCGGCCCCGCCTACGGCGCGCCGGACGACGCGACGGTCGTGCCGGGGCCGCCTGGCCCGCCGTCGGACCCCTACGGCTTCTCCTCGTACGGGACGCCCCCCGGCCGCGGCTCGCGCAAGTGGCTCGTGCCCGTCCTCGCGGGCGTGGGCGCGTTCGTCGTCGTCGCGGGCGGCCTCGGCGTGTGGCTCGCGGTGCGCGATGACGCCCCGCCCGCCCCGGAGCCGACGACAGCCGAGCAGGCGCCCGCGACGGACGCGCCGGTGGAGCCGGAGGCGACCGAGGAGCCCGAGCCGACCGAGGAGCCCGTCGACACCGACGTCACGGACGACGAGCCGTGGCTCGAGCAGCAGTACCGCGCGGGCGCGGAGATGGACCCGGAGTCGGGCCCCGCGCTCGCGCCGATGTCGTGGGACTACTTCTCCGACAACGACTACCTGGTCAACGAGGACCGCATCGCGCTCGTGGCGCGGCGGGACTTCGCGTGCGACGACCTGCCCGCGATCCCGGCGATCGAGGCGCTCGCGGGCTCGTGCCAGGCCGGGTTCGAGGCCCGCGTCGTGTCCGACGACGGCCCGACCCTCGCGCTCGACCTGGTCCTGGTGGACGTCGGGTCGGAGGAGGAGGCCGAGCGCGCGGCCGCCGCCTTCAACGACGCGCCGGAGGGCGACCCCCTCGCGGACACCACGGGGCCCGCGCACCCGACCCTCGCCGCCGCGGTGCCGCAGCCGGGGTTCCAGGGCACGTACGCGCTGCTCGACGACGGGGACTCGCCGGGTGTCATGCTCAACACCGGGACCGTCGTCATGCTGTACCGGCTCGGTATCGACGACGGGCTGGAGCGCGACCAGATCCTGCCCGTCGCGCAGGCCGTCGGGTTCGTCATCACGGACCACGAGCTCGCGAAGTCGTTCGGCGAGAAGAAGTGGCTGGACACGAAGGCGGGCTGAGCGCGGGTCTGCCGGGCTGGGTACGCTGAGGGCGGTGATGGATCCCGCCGGGGCATAGCCGCCCGAACCGCCGCCAGGGCTGATGGTTCCTGTCTCGTCGCACGTCGGCGGGCAGGGTGCTGCCCGCGGGAAGAGGTCCGCATGAGAGCCAGACCCGTGCCCCAGCCCGCGCTCGACCGCATGGTCCCGTTCGCCGGGCACCCCGTGGTCGTGGGCGTCGTGCCGGGCGGCGACCCGCTCGTCGTCCGGACGGCCGCGGCCTGGGCGGGTGCCGTCGGGTCCCGCGTGGTCGCCGCGTTCGCCGACACCTCCCGCCACGTCGTGGAGGAGCGCCCCGACGGCTCGGTGACGCACGCGCCGCTCGACCCGGACTCCGCCGACGACTCCTGGCAGGACGTCGAGGCGCGGCTGCGGACCGAGGTCGCGGAGGCGCTGCAGGGCACGGGCGTGGCATGGGACCTGCACTATCTCGCGGGCCGTCCCGACCGCGCGCTGACGCACCTCGCGCGGGCGGTCGACGCCGCGGTGATCGTCGTCGGGACGCGCGCGCCCGGGTCGACGGCGCACCTGCGCGAGCTCGTCGAGGGGTCCGTCGCCGCGCACCTCGCCCACCATCAGCACCGGCCGGTGCTCACGGTCCCGCTCGCGGTCGTGGACTGGAAGGAGCTCCGCACGCCGTGGGAGAGGTGAGACGACGGACGCCGCTCCTCGCGCTCGCGGGGCTCGTCGCGCTGGGGGGAGCGGTCGGCACGACGGCGCGCGCGCTCCTCGAGCAGGCGTTCGCCCCCGTGCCCGGGTCGTGGCCGTGGACGACGTTCTGGATCAACCTCGCCGGGTCGTTCGTGCTCGGCGCGCTGCTCGAGACGCTGCTCCGCTCGGGTCCCGACGCCGGGTGGCGGCGGGGCGTGCGGCTCGGCTGCGGGACGGGCGTCCTCGGCGGGTTCACGACGTACTCGACGTTCGCCGTCGAGGTCGAGCGGCTGGCGAGCGGGGGCCACGCCGCCCTCGGCGCGGCGTACGCGCTGGGGAGCGTCGTGCTCGGCGTCGCGGCCGCGGTGGCCGGCATCGCGCTCGCCGCCGCGGTCCGACGGCGCCTGGTCGCCCGGGGCGGTGGGGCGCGGTGACGGGCGTCCCCGAGCTGGCGCTCGTCGCTCTCGCCGGTGGGCTCGGCGCGGCGTCGCGGTTCCTGCTGGACACGCTCGTGGCCCGGCACAACCGGTGGTCGACGCCGCTCGGCACGGTCGCCGTGAACGTCACCGCGTGCTTCCTCCTGGGGCTGCTCACGGGCTGGGGAGCGACGCACCCGGGGTACGGCGACGCCGCGGCGGTGCTCGGGGTCGGCTTCCTGGGCGGCTACTCGACGTTCTCGACGGCGTCGGTCGAGGGCGCATGCCTGCTCCTCGCGGGCCGCGGCGCCGTCGCGCTGGCGCACGCGCTCGGGATGCTCGTCGTGTGCCTCGCGGCCGCGGCGGCGGGGATCGCGGCCGGGAGTGCATGAGCGAGCGCGCCCTCGACACGACGCAACCGAGGGGTTGCGCTGACGGGATCCATGTGCAACTCTGAAGTTGCAGACAGTCGTTCTTCCCAGCGGAGAGGTAGCACCATGACCACCACCAACGAGCCGGCCGTCGTCGACCGCGAGGCGTACACCGTGTCCCGGACCGTGACCATCGACGCCCCGGCGGCACGCGTCTGGGCGGCGCTCACCCAGGAGGACCTCATCAGCGGCTGGTTCGGCCAGCGGACCGAGCTCCCGGACCTGCGCGTCGGCGGCGAGGGCGTGTTCAGCTGGCCGGACGCGCCCGACGTCCAGGTGCGCATCGAGGAGTACGACCCCACGACGGCGTTCGCCTTCCGGTGGGGGACCCCGGTGGGGCAGGTCATGGACGAGACCAGCTCGACCGTCGCGCGCTTCACGCTCGAGCCCCAGGGGCCGACGACCGTCCTGCGCGTCGTCGAGACCGGGTTCGACCTCGTCGCGGACCCGGACGGCCTGCTCGAGAGCCACCAGCAGGGGTGGACGAGCGAGCTCGACGAGCTCGTCGAGCTCCTCGAGGGGGCGCTCGCGGCCGAGGGCGGTCGCGCGTGACCGCACCCGCGACGGAGCTCGCCCCCGTGTTCTCGGCCCTCGCGGACGACACCCGGTGGCGGATCCTCCAGGAGCTCGGCAGCGCGGACCTCTCGGCGTCGGCGCTCGCCGAGCGCCTGCCGGTGAGCCGCCAGGCCATCGCGAAGCACTTGGGGGTGCTCGCGGAGGTCGGGCTCGTCGAGTCCGTCCGCGTGGGCCGGGAGGTGCGCTACCGCGCCGTCGGCGCGCGGCTGGGCGAGACCGCGCGCGCCCTGGAGGCCATCGGCGCGGCGTGGGACCGCCGGCTCGCGGCGATCAAGCGCATCGCGGAGTCGTAGCCGCCGTCGGTCAGGAGCCGGGGGCGGGGACCGGGTGCGCCTCGAGCGCCGTCGCGACGGCGTGCAGGTTGTGCGCCATGAGGCGGCCCGTCTCCCGGGCCCACTCGTGGCCGTGCCCCGTCTGCACGTAGTCGGGGCCCGGGCCGGGGCCCTGGTTCCAGTAGGTCCAGGCCTGGCCGGGGATCGTGTACCCGATGTCGGCCAGGGCGCCGCTGACCTCCGAGATGACGTGGTGCGCGCCGTCCTCGTTGCCCGTGACCACCACGCCCGCCACCCGGTTGTAGGCGACGGGGACACCGCCCGGGCCTTCCTCGGAGATCATCGCGTCCATGCGCTCGAGCATGCGCTGCGCGAGCGACGCCGGGCGCCCGAGCCACGTCGGCGTGAGCACCACGAGGATCTGCGCGTCCAGCAGCCGCGCGTGCACGCTCGGCCACTCGTCGCCCTCCCCGACGTCGGTGACGACGCCCGGCGGGACGTCGAGGTCGACGAGCCGGACGTGCTCGACCTCGACCCCGCGGTCCTGGAGCGCCTCGGCGACCACGCGCCCGAGCGCCTCGGTGTTGGACGGTTCCGGGGACTTCTTGAGCGTGCAGCTCACGAACAGCGCCTTCATGGGACCTCCCGTGTCGCCGGACGGGGCGACGGGTCCTTCGTGCCTCCGCCCGGGCGGCCGACGGCGGGTGGCTTCACCGTCCCGTCCAGCGTCACGGGGCCGCGCCCCGCTCGCAACGCGCCGAGCGGCAGGGGCCGGTCAGGGCAGGGCCGCGTCCTCCCGCCGGTACCCCGCGGCGAGGCGCACCTCGCCCGGCGCGACGGCGGCGACGTCGTCCCACGGCACGAGGAACCTCCCGCGGTGGCGGCGGCGGACGAGCTGCGGGACCGGCCACGGCGCCGTGACGTCCGTGCGCTCGTACCCCAGGAACGACGCGCCCGTGCGCGGGCTCACGAGCACGCCGACGACGCGCGCCCGCCCCACCCGGTCGCGGCGGCGGACGCCCTGGCTCAGCGCACGGTCGTCGGGGTGGGCGTCGTCAGGGTCGGCCTCGCCCGCCGCCCCGCCGGGGCGGTGCCGCCCGTCGCGGTCGGAGGGGCCGCCGTCGGGCAGCGTGTCGAGCGCGAGCCGGACGTCCACGAGGAAGCCGAGGTTCTCGCCGCCGGGCCCGAGGACGCGCGCGTCGAGCAGGTCGCCGAGGATCACGACCCCTCCTCGGGGTCGTGCCGGCCGCCGGGGATGCGCCCGACGACGTGCTCGCGCAGCCAGTCCTCGGTCCAGTGCAGGTCGAGCGAGTCCGCCTGGACGGTGAGCTCGATCGCCGTCCCGACGTGCCCGACGTCGGACCACGAGACCCGCTCCCAGCGCGACGCGGGCGGGCGGCCGCCGAGGAGGCGCGTGAGGAGCACCGGCCCGGTGAGGATCGCGCCGACCTCGGCGGCCTCCCCGGGCACCGCGTCGCGGCGACCGCCCTCCGGCGCGTCCGCGGCGACGAGCTCGAGGTCGTCGACCGTCGTCACCGGCTCGCCGTCGACGTCGAGCACCTGGCGGCTCAGCAGGTGCAGGCGCGCGTCCACGACGCGCACCCCCGTCGGCGCGGAGGCTTCCCGGCTCATGACCCCGCTCCCGTCGCGATCATCAGGGGGATCGCCGCGACGGCCGCGGCGACCACGATCACCAGGTACACCATGCCCAGCGCGTTGGTCGCGCGCCCGTTGACGTGCTCGCCCATGTACTCCGGGTCGTTCGCGACGAGGAGGATCGGCACGTACGTGAGCGGCAGCGCGACGGCCGAGAACACGACCGACATCTCGGTGACGGCGACCGGGTCCACGCTCGTCATGAGGATCGCGACCGCGAGCAGCAGCGCGACGACCATCGTCACGTGGAAGCGCGCGGCGCGCGCCGGGCGGCGGAACTTGCCCCACGACCAGCCGAGGTACTGCGCGAGCGTGTACCCGCTCGAGAGCGCGGTCTCGAGCGCGGCGCCGAACGTCGCCGCGACGATCCCGACGATCACGAGCGCGAGCAGGAGCGTCCCGCCGGCCTCGGCCACCGGCAGCACGATCTGCGACAGCGACGACACCTCGATCCCCGCGGGCAGGAGCACCACGGCCGCGCACGCGGCGATCGCGACGGACAGCAGCCCGCCGAGCGGGAACCCGACGAGCACGTTGACCCGGTTCTGCGCGAGGTCCTTCGCGGTCCACCCCTCCTCGACGGCGCCGGAGGAGAAGAAGAACACCTCGTACGGCGTCATCGCGGCGCCGAACAGCGCGACGGCGTAGTACCAGTACGTCGCGACGTGCTCCGTCGCCGGGGGAGACGGGGGCACCGCCTGGCGCAGCAGCTCGCCCCAGTCCGGTCCCAGCAGGAAGAGCGCGACCCCGAACCCGACGAGCAGCAGCCCGAGCAGGCCCGCGACGTTCTCCATGACCTGGAACTTCACGCGCCACAGCACGAGCCAGACGGCGAAGGCCGCGACCGGCATCCACAGGCGCGGCTCGACGCTGCTCGCGAGGTGCAGCGCGAGCGCGATGCCCCCGACCTCCGCGGTGAGGGTGAGCAGGTTGATCGCGAACGACGCCGCGAGGTTCGCGCCCGCGGCGCGCGGGCCGAGGCGCTCGCGGATGATCTCGAACGTCGCGCGCCCGCTCACCGCCGCGACGCGGCCGGACATCGACGCGAACAGGCAGATGCCGACGACGCCGACGACCACGACCCACACGAGCGACAGCCCGAACCGGGACCCGACGACGGCGTTGGTCACCAGGTCGCCGATGTCGACGAACCCGCCGATCGCCGTGAGGATGCCGAGCGCGACGCCGAGGAGCCGCTTCACGCGCCACCCGCCAGGGCCAGCGCGGTGTCCACGTCATCGGCGGCGCGCGCGAGGTCGGCCTCGAGCTCGGACGCGGTGAGCGGGACGGCGCCCGCCGCCGACAGGTCGCCGCCCGCCTCGCGCGCGACCCAGGCGCGCGCCGCGACCACCTCGCGCGTCGCGTCCGCGACGGCCACGAGACCGGCGTCGCGCTGCGCGGAGGACACGTCGTCGGGCGGGACGAGCGTCGTCAGCGCGGTGGTCGACTCCTCGAGCACCCGCACCTGGTCGAGCACGGCGGCGTCCGCGACCGGCGTGGTGACGCGGTCGTCGTCGAGCAGCCGCACGGTGAGTCGCGTCGTCTCGACCGCCGACCCGGCCTGCGCGAGCGCGTCAGCCACGGCGGCGGTCGCCTGCCCCGGGTCCTGCCGGCTCACGGTGCAGCCCGCCGTCGTCCCGAGCACGACCACGAGCACGAGCACGTGCCCCAGCACGGACCCGGATCGGGTGTTGCGCGCGCGACGTCCCACGTCAGCGATGGTCCCGCTCGCGACGGGCGTCCGCACGCGGACGACCTCGTCGGGGTCGTGCCTGGCCCGCGACCGCATCGGTGCGCCCGAAATGCCCGTGCCCTCCGTACGGGTGACTGTGATGCTGGCGGCGTGGACACCCCCGTACCGGTCGATCTCGAGACGTGGCCGCGCCGCGAGCACTTCGAGCACTTCCTCCACGCGTCACCGTGCACGTACGCGATGACCGTCGAGCTGGACGTGACGGCGCTCGCGGCCGCGTTGGCCGGGTCGTCCCGCAAGACGTACGTCGCGCAGGTCTGGGCGCTCGCGACGGTCGTGAACCGGCACGAGGAGTTCCGTCTGTTGCTCGACGACGCCGGCGCCCCGGCGGTCTGGCCGGTGGTGCACCCGTCGTTCACCGTGCTCAACCCGGAGCGGGAGACGTTCTCGGCCGTGTGGGCGCCGTACGACGCGGACTTCGACGCGTTCCACGCCGCGGCCTCGGCGCTGCTCGCCGAGCACCGGACCGCGACGGCGTTCTTCCCGCAGGGTGCGCGGCCGCCGAACATGTTCGACGTGTCGAGCCTGCCGTGGGCCTCGTTCACCGGCTTCACGCTCGCGATCCGCGACGGCTGGCGCCACCTCGCGCCGATCGTCACGCTCGGACGGTACGTCGAGCGGGGTGGGCGGACGTTCCTCCCCGTCGCGGTCCAGGTGCACCACGCCGCGGCGGACGGGTTCCACGTGGCGCGCCTCGTGAACGAGCTCCAGGAACTCGTCGACGACCCGTCCTGGCTCGGCTGAGGCCGAACCTGCGGACCGGGCCTCAGGGACGCAGCAGGGACTTGATCGCGCGGCGCTCGTCCATCGCGGCGTACCCCTCGGCGGCGTCGTCGAGGGTGAGCTCGAGGTCGAAGACGCGCGCGGGGTCGATGCGCCGGTCGAGGACGAGGTCCATCAGCTCGGGCAGGTACTGGCGGACCGGCGCCGGGCCGCCCGACCAGTGCACGTGGCGGTAGAACATGTCGACGACGGGGAGCTCCACCCCGTGCGGCAGCCCGACGACGCCGACGTGCCCGCCGGGACGTACCGACCCGAGCGCCTGGGCCACGGACTCCGGCGTCCCGACGGCCTCGACCACGCCGTGCGCGCCCAGCCCGTCGGTGAGGTCCAGGACGCGCGCGACGCCCTCCTCGCCGCGCTCCGCGACGACGTCGGTCGCGCCGAACGCCCGCGCGAGCTCCTGGCGCGGCGCGTGCCGGCTCATGGCGATGACCTGCTCGGCCCCGAGCTGCGCGGCGGCGAGGACCGCGAGCAGGCCGACGGCGCCGTCGCCCACCACGACGACCGTCCGGCCCGGTCCCGCCTCGGCCGCGCGGGCGCCGAACCAGCCGGTGCCCAGCACGTCGGACGCGGTGAGCAGCCCGGGCAGGAGGTCGTCGTCGGGGCGCTCGGGCGTCGCGACGAGCGTCCCGTCCGCGAGCGGGACCCGCAGCAGCTCGGCCTGGGCGCCGCGCACGGGCTCGCGGTGGACGCACGACGTCTGGTAGCCGGCGCGGCAGATCGGGCACGTGTTGTCGGACGCGAAGAACGACCCGACGACGAGCTGCCCGGGGCGGACGGTGCGCACGTCGGCGCCGACCTCCTCGACGGTGCCCACGTACTCGTGGCCCATCGCGACGGGGTGCTCGATCCGGTTGACGCCGCGGTACGTCCACAGGTCCGACCCGCACACGCACGCTGCCTCGACGCGCACGATCGCGTCGGTGGGCGCGAGCAGGCGCGGGTCGTCGCGCTGCTCGACGCGGACGTCGTACGGGGCGTGGATGACGGTCGCGCGCACGGTGGCTCCCTCGGCGGGCGGACGGGACGCCGTCGAGCCTACGGCCGAGCGCCCGCCGCGGCCCGTCCGGGAAGGCGCGTCCGGGGCGTCACGGTTCCTCGGTCCTCTGGGTCTGCACGGCGTTGCTCTCGTCGTAGGTGAAGCTCAGCCTTCGTCCCACGACGTCCGCGGCGACCTCCTCGAGCGTCGTCGACCGGGCGAAGGCGTGCGCCCGGAGCACGGCGAGCGCGTCGCGCGGGGCCACGCGGAGCTGGGCCGTGACCATCCCCGTCGCCTGGTGCACCTCGGCGCGCATCGACCAGTCGAGCGAGTCCAGGTCGGCCAGGAGCGCGAGCCCGACGACGTCCGCGAGGAACTGCACGTCGTCCGGCTCGCGCGCGAGCCTGGGCGAGGCGGTGAGGAGGCCGAGCACCCCCACGACCTGGCCTCCCGCGTGCATGGGGACGGCGTGGTACGTCGCGGGCCCGCTGATCGTCGCGGCGACGCCGGCGAACACGGGGAACGCGCTCACGTCACGGTTCCCGTCGACCTCGGTGACCACGACGCGGTCCTCGGCGAGCGCGAGCTGGGCCGGCCCCTCGCCGAGCGTCTCCTCGAGGTCCTCGATGCGGGCGGCGACGCCGTCGGACGTGGCGACCGTGAGTCGGTCGTCCGCCGTCGCGGCGACGGTGAGCGCGACGCTCTCGGCACCGAGCACCGTGGCGCACGCCTGACACATGCGTGCGGGCGTCGACAGGGCGTCGTCGGCCTCGGCGAGCGCGCGGGCCAGGAGTGTCAGCAGCTCCGACGCGCCCACGTCCGCCTCCGTCCGGTCCTCGTGCACCGCCGTCCAGTTTTTCACCACCTCGGGCGCTCGCTCGGCGACGCGACCTACGTCGTCACGTCGGCGCAGGCGTCGGGTTGCAGAACCCCGCCGCCGGACTAGAGTCCGGGAGTCGAGTCTGGACCTGGCTCACGACCCGCAGAACGACGACGGAGACGACCCATGTCCGTGGAGGACCACGCAACCCTGCACCCGCTGTCCCTCGGCGACGACACGACGCTGGGGCAGTACCGGGTCGACCTGGCGACCGACACCTGGTGGTGGTCGGCCGAGACGTACCGCCTGCACGGCTTCGAGCCGGGCGACGTCGTGCCGACGACGTCGCTCGTCCTGGCGCACAAGCACCCCGACGACCGGGACCGCGTCCGGGACGTGCTGGAGAGCGCGCGTCGCGACGGCGCGCCCTTCTCGAGCCTGCACCGCATCATGGACGCGCGCGGCCGGGAGCGCGTCCTCGTCCTCGTCGGCCAGGGCCGTCGCGACCGCGCCACGGGGCAGGTCGTCGAGCTGCTCGGGTACTTCGTCGACGTGACGCGACCCGTCCGGACGCAGGCCGGGCTCCAGGCCCAGCGCGACATCGCCGCCGCGGCCGACAGCCGGCGGCCGATCGAGCAGGCGAAGGGCGTCGTGGCCGCGGCGTTCGGGATCGCCCCCGAGCAGGCGTTCGCGGTCCTCAAGCGCGTGTCGAACAACCGCAACGTCCGCCTGCGCGAGCTCGCCCGGCAGGTCGTCGAAGAGGGCACGCGGCCCGACGCCGACCGCGTCGACCGGGTCGCCGCGCTGCTCTCGTAGCCGCCGTCATCGCCGCGGACGCGACGTCCGACGCCCGCCAGACGCCCCGCCCGCGCGCGACGAGGCTGGGTCCATGACCACCACCTCGACCCGTCCCGCCCCCTCGCACGTCGTCATCGACCCAGGGATCCTGTACTTCGGCACGCCCGTCGCGCTGCTCAGCACGGTCGCCGGGGACGGACGCGTGAACCTCGCCCCGATGTCGTCGGTGTTCTGGCTCGGCCGGACGGCGGTGCTCGGCCTGGGCGCGCGGTCGCAGACGGCGCTCAACCTCCTCGCGACGCGCGAGGTCGTGGTGAACCTGCCCTCGACGGCCGAGGTCGACGCCGTCGACCGCCTCGCCCTGACGACGGGGCGCGACCCGGTCCCGGACCGCAAGGCGTCCGTGGGCTACCGCTACGAGCCGGACAAGTTCGCCCGCGCCGGGCTGACGCCCGTCGCGTCGGACACGGTCGCGCCGCCGCGCGCCGCGCAGTGCCCCGTCGCGGTCGAGGCGCGGCTGGTGCACGCTCATCCGCTCGGTCGCGACGACGCCGCGCGCGCGGGGTCGCTCGTCGCGTTCGAGGTCCGCGTGACCCGGGTGCACGTCCACGAGAGCATCCGCATGCCGGGGACCGCGCACCGCGTCGACCCCGACCGGTGGCGCCCGCTCCTCATGAGCTTCCAGCGCTTCTACGGCCTCGGCCCCCAGGCGCACCCGTCGCGCCTCGCGACGATCGACGAGGACTGGTACCGCTGAGCGGGTCGATCTCGCGGAGGAGGGTGGCGAACGCCTGCTCGACCTGGTGGTCGCGCGGGGCGCCGTAGCCCACGACGACGGCAGGGGCACGGGACGGGGGCGGGCTCCCGGTCGTCGGGGCGCCCGCCCCCGGGAGCCCCGGCTCGACCGCGTAGGCGCCGAGCGCGAGCAGCTCCGCGCCGCGGCGTGCGGCGCGGTCGACCACCGCGTCCTCGTCCGTGCCGGGCGGGAGCTCGAGCACCGCCTGGAGCCCGGCGGGCAGGCCGAGCAGGCGGCCGCCGGGCAGGTGCTCGGCGACGAGCGTCGCGAGCCGCTCGCGGCGGGCGCGGTAGCGGGCGCGCGCCCGGCGGACCGCACGGTCGTACTCGTGGTCGGCGAGGAACCGGGCGAGCGTGAGCTGGCCGATCGCGTCCGGCGACCCGCCGAGCACGCGGCGCTGGGCGACGACGTCGTCCAGGAGCCCCGCCGGGACCGCGCCCCACGCGAGCCCGACGCCGGGCGCCAGCGCCTTGCTCGCCGTCCCCGCGTACACGACGTGGTCGGGGGCGAGCGCCTGGAGCGCCCCGACCGCGCGGCGGTCGTACCGGAGCTCGCCGTCGTAGTCGTCCTCGACGACCGTCGCACCCGTCCGCGCGGCCCACGCGACGAGCGCGCCGCGGCGCGCGGGCGACAGGGGCACGCCCGTGGGGAACTGGTGGGCCGGGGTGAGCAGGACGACCTCCACCGGGCGCTCGCGGCCGAGCGCGTCGAGCAGCGAGACGTCCGCGCCGCCGTCGTCCACGGGGAGCGCGACGACCTCGAGACCGGCCGCGGCGAGCACCGCGCGGTGGGCCGCGTGCCCGTACTGCTCGACGGCGGCGCGCCGGGCGCCGCGCGCGACGAGCGCCCGGGCGACGAGGGAGAGCAGGTCGGCGAACCCGTGCGTGACGACGACCCGGTCGGGGTCGGTCCGGACCCCCCGGGCGCGGCCGAGGTAGGCGGCGAGCGCGACCCGCAGCGGCTCCGCACCCCGTGGGTCGCCGTAGCCGAGCGCGGCGTCCGGCGCGTCCGCGAGCGCGCGTCTCGCGGCGGCGAGCCACGGGCCGCGGGGGAAGGACGACGGGTCGGGCACGCCGGCCCGCAGGTCGAGCGGCAGGCGTGGCCGACCGGGGGAGGGCGGGGCGGGCGTCGGGCCGACGACACGGCGCCCGACCCACGTCCCGGCGCCGACGCGGGACTCCAGCCAGCCCTCCGCGGCGAGCTGGGCGTACGCGTCGGCGACCGTGCCGCGCGCGACGCCGAGGTCCGCGGCGAGCGCGCGCGCCGCCGGCAGGCGCGTGCCGGCGACGAGGCGGCCGTCGAGCACCGCCGTGCGCAGGGCGTCCTGGAGCGACCGCGCGGGACGCGTCGGCGAGAGCGCGAGGTGGAGGTCGAGGGCACCGGCGAGCGACGGATTGGCCCGTATTTCTCCCACGACATTGCACTGTAGCGCTGGGCCTCTGCTCCGTAGCGTCGGAGGCATGACGACCACGACCACTGCCACGACCAGCGAGACCGCCGTCCCTGCCGACACCCCCGTCCCCGTCCCCGCCCGGTTCGACGTCGAGGCGCTCACGCCCGACTTCTACGCCGCCGTCGCCGCGGTCGACAAGGCGGCCGCCGCCGAGGCGGAGCGCGCCGGGATCTCGCCGGTCCTCGCCGACCTCGTGCGGCTGCGCGCCTCGCAGCTCAACGGCTGCGCGTACTGCGTCGAACTGCACTCCCGCACCGCGCGCCGTGCGGGCGCGGACGAGCAGCTCCTCCAGGCGGTCGCGGTGTGGCGCGAGTCGGGCTTCTTCACGGCGCGCGAGCGCGCGGCGCTCGAGCTCACCGAGTCGGTCACGCGGCTCTCGGAGACGCACGTGCCCGACGACGTCGCGCGGGTCGCGCTCGACGCGCTCGGGGAGCAGGGGACCGCCGCGGTGCTCGCGCTGCTCGTGTCGATCAACGCGTGGAACGCGCTCGCCGTGACCGCCCGCACGTGGGCCCCGGAGCGGAAGACCCGCTGACTCCTGGCGCCGCGCGGCCGGTCGGTCAGCGCCGGCCGAGCGCCCGCACGACGGCCGCGACGTCGGTGGGGGCCTCCTCGGCCATGAAGTGCCCGGCGGTCGTCGTGAGGTGCTCGAGGTCGGGTGCCCAGCGGCGCCAGACGCCCGCGGCGTCGTACCCGAGCCGTGCGCCCCAGTCCTGCTGCACCACGGTGACGGGCATGGTGAGCCGGTCGCCGGCGTCGAGCGACGCCTGGTCGTGCTCGACGTCGACGGTCGCCGTCGCGCGGTAGTCCGCGACGATCGAGTCGACGGCGGCCCGGCTCGCCGCGAGGTAGTGCGCACGGACGTCGTCGGGGATCGAGGCGGGGTCCTGGGTCCACGCGTCGAGGAAGGACCCGAAGAACGCGTCGGCGCTGTGCCGGATCATCGTCTCCGGCAGGCCCGGAGGCTGCGCCATGAGGTAGAGGTGGAACGCGACCGCGGCGTCCGCGCCGTGCAGCACGCCCCACGTGTCGAGCGTGGGCACCACGTCGAGGATGCCGAGATGGCTCACGCGGTCCGGGTGGTCGAGCGCGGCGCGGAACGCGACGAGCGCGCCCCGGTCGTGGCCGACGAGGACGAACCGGTCGACGTCCAGCGCGTCGGCGAGCGCGACGACGTCGGCGCCCATCGTGCGCTTGGCGTAGACGTCGGGCGTGGTCGCGACGGGCTTGGCGCTGTCGCCGTAGCCGCGCAGGTCGGGCACGACGACGCGGTGGTCGCGCGCGAGGTCGGCGGCGACGTGCCGCCACATGTGGCGGGTCTGGGGGAAGCCGTGCAGCAGGACGACGGGCGTGCCCTCGCCCGCGGTCTCGGCGCGCAGGGTGACTCCCGGGGCGACCTCGACGGTGCGGGTCTCGAAGCCGGGGATGTGCATGGGTGGGTCCTCTCTCGGGGTGGTGCGGGCCGCCGCAGGTCGTGCCCGGGCGGCTCGTGACCATCCTCGGAGCGGCGGATCAGCATCCGATCAGTGCCGCGTGCCGCCCGCCCGCGCGCCCGCGCCGCGGCATCGGGGTGCGGCGAGAATGGCGGGGTGGTGGAGCTGCGCGTCGAGGTGCTCGGGCCCGTCCGGCTGCTGCGCGACGGCGCGGAGGTCGACCCGGGCGGGCCTCGTCAGCGCGAGCTCCTGGCGCGGCTGGCCGCCGCACGCGGTCGCCCGGTCTCGTTCGAGCGGCTCGCGGCGGACCTGTGGGACGACGACGCGGAGCACGACCCCCGCGCCCGGCGCGGTGCCCTCGCGACGTTCGTCGGCGACCTGCGCCGCCGCCTCGAACCCGAGCGGGCACCGCGCACGCGGCCGCGCGTGCTCGTCACCGAGCACGGCGGCTACGCGTTGCGGCTCCCGGACGGCGCGCTCGACGCGGCGCGGCTGGAGTCGGCCGTCGCCCCGGTGGGTGGACCGACGACGCACGGTCCGGACGCCCCCGCGCCCGGCGCCACGCCGGGGATCGGGGCCGGGGACGCGCCGTCGGGCACGCGTGCTCTGCGCGACGCGGTCGCGGCGTGGCGCGGCGAGCCGTACGCCGACCTGCCGGACAGGGAGTGGGTACGGTCCGAACGGCGGCACCTCGCCGAGGCGCACGCGCGGGCGGTCGAGCTCCTCGCGGAGGCGCTGCTCGCGGACGGCCGCCCGGGGGAGGCGGTCGCCACGCTCGACCCGCACGCCGCCGCGCACCCGTGGCGCGAGCGCGCGTGGGCGCTGCTCGCGCTCGCGCTGTACCGGGAGGGCCGCCAGGCGGACGCGCTCGACGTCGTGCGCCGCGCGCGCCGTCGGCTTGCCGACGAGCTCGGCCTCGACCCAGGACCGGAGCTCGCGCGACTCGAGCGCGACGTGCTCGACCAGGCTCCGTCGCTCGACGGCCCGACGCCGGGGCCCCGCCTCGCGGTGACGGCCCCGACCTCGCGCACGCAGCTGCGGTCCACGGTCGACGTCGCGCGCACGCTCGCGATCGCCGGGGGAGACCACCTCGCGACCGCGCAGCAGCAGCGGGTCGCCGCGGCGCTCGCCGCCGAGGCGACGGGCGACCCGGTGCTCACCGCCCGCACGGTCACGGCGTACGACGTCCCCGCCGTCTGGACGCGGAGCGACGACCCCGAGGCTGCCGACGCGCTCGTCGGCGTCGCACGACGCACGCTGCGCCGCCTGGGCCCCGACGCGGCGCCGGTCCTGCGCGCGCGGCTGCTCGCCGTCGTCGGGATCGAGCACCGGGGGACGCGCGACGCGTGGGCGTGGGCGGCGGCGGAGGACGCCGTGGGGATCGCGCGCGACGTCGGCGACCCCGGCACGCTCGCGCTGGCGCTCAACGCCCGGTTCCTCCAGTCGTTCCAGCGGCCGGGGGCGGGCGCCGAGCGGGACCGGACCGGCGCGGAGCTCGTCGCGCTGGCGGAGGCTCACGACCTGCCGACGTTCGCGATCCTCGGGCACCTCGTCCGGCTGCAGGCGGCCGCCGGGGCCGGGCGGTTCGGCGACGCCGACGACCGTGCCGCCGCGGCCGAGGGCGTGGCCGCGGAGTACGAGTCGCCCGTGGTCCCCATGCTCACGGCCTGGTACCGGGCGATGCGCGACGCCGAGACGGCCCCGCCCGACGCGGCGGCGCGCGCGTACCGGGCCGCCGACGACCTGCTGGCCGGCGTGCGCATGCCGGGCGTGCGCGACGGGCTGCTCCCGCTCGCGCTGCTCACGGTCCGTCTGCGCCACGGCCGCCCGCTCGCTGGGCTCGGCGACCCAGGGCCGTACGCGCCGTGGGTCGAGCCGCTGCTCGCGCTCGACGCCGGCGACCGTCGCGGCGCCGCCGACCTGGCCCGCGCGGTCCCGGAACCCCCGGCGGACCACCTGTGCGAGCTGCGGTGGACGCTCGTGGCCGAGACCGCCGTTCGGCTCGGGGACGCGGGCCTGGCGCGGCGTGCCCGTCACGCGCTCGCGCGCGTGCCGGACGAGCTCGCCGGGGCGGGCTCGGGGCTCGTGTCCGCGGGCCCGGTCCGGGCGTGGCTCGACCGCCTCGACGGTCGCCGCGCGTAGGGCTGTCATCGCCGCCGGGGGTTCGCCCGATCAACGCTCCGGGAGCAGCCCTGCCACGAGTGCGTCGATGACGTCGTCGGCCGCGACGCCGGGGTCGATCGGGGTCGTGAGCAGGTCGAGGAGCAGCCCGTCGATCGCGTAGTGGAACAGGGCGATCTCGCGGGGCCCTCCAGGCAGGCCGGCCGACCGGTTGAACTCGACGTCGGCCTCGAACCCCGCGCGCAGCCACGGCCCGAGCAGGGCTGCGAGCTCGGGACGGCGGCCGGACTCGAGCCGCAGCTCGAACAGGGCCCGCGTGACGTCGGCGTCCGCCGACAGCCGGCGCACGATGTCGCGGAGGTAGTCCGCGAAGAGCGCGCGGTCCGGCTTCTGGGCGGCGCGTCGCTCCAGGTCGTCCGGTGTGGGCGCGAGGCGTGCGCCGATGCGCTCGAAGAGCCCCGCGACGAGGGCGTCCCGGCTCCGGAAGTAGTTCGACGTCGTGCCCGTCGGGACGCCCGCCTCCTCGTCGACCGCGCGATGCGTCAGGCCGCGCGACCCCTCGCGTGCGAGCACGGCGATGCCCGCGTCCGCCAGGGCGCTCCGCCGGGTGGAGTTCTTCGCCATGCGCTGACGGTATCGCAACCACTGCACCTGTTGTAGTCTCATGGCGACCACTTCACCTGTAGTAGTTGGAGAGATGATGCGAGAACTGACCTACTACGTCGCCGTCAGCCTCGACGGGTACATCGCGGGTCCGGACGGCGAGTTCGACGCGTTCCTCGCCGAAGGCGACCACATGCAGCCGATCTGGGCGCGGTACGGCGGCACCGCGCCGACGGACCTGGCCGCCGCCGCGGGGCTCCCGATCGCCGACAGCCCCTTCGACACGGTCCTCATGGGGTGGAACACCTATGCCGTCGGGCTCCCCGACCACCACCTGACGAACCCCTACCGTCACCTGCGGCAGGTGGTCTTCACCCGGTCGCACGAGGCGCCGAGCGGGAGCGAGGGGGTCGAGTTCACGGGCTCCGACCCGGTCGAGACGGTTCGGGCGCTGAAGCGCGAGGACGGCAAGGGCATCTGGCTGTGCGGCGGAGGCGCGCTGGCCGCGGTGCTCGTCGACGAGATCGACCGGCTCGCGCTCAAGGTCAACCCGGTGATGCTCGGAGCCGGGATCCCGCTGTTCGGCGAGCGGACCTACGCACCCCTGTCCTGGCGGTCGACGAGCACGCAGACGTTCCGCTCCGGCGTGACGTTCGCGGAGTACGAGCGGGCGTGAGGCGCGGCGTGGTGCGGGCGCGAGGCTAGACGTCGAGCGGTCCCCGCACGACGGAGTCGCCCGAGTGCGCGGGGTCGCCGTCGAAGTGCTCCTCCGAGACGTCGACGACGGGGAACTGCGTGAGGTCCAGGCCGTCGGGCAGGTCGAACCGGCCCTCCGCGCCGTCGAGCACGCCGAGGCTCACGAGGCCGCTGAGGTCCTCGGCGAGGAGCCACACCTCGCGATACGTGCCCTCGGGCACCGGCGCATCGACCGTCACGACGACCTGGCGCCGCCCGTCGGGCTGCTCCTCGACACGCGCGTCGCCGCTCGCGCCCTCCCAGTCGGGCAGCGGGTCGAGCGTCGCGCTGGCCACCGTCGTCTCGGGCGGCTCGGCCTCGCGCCGCTCCCACAGGACGCCGCCCGCGACGCCCACGAGGAGCGCGGCCGAGGCCGCCGCGACCGGTACCCAGACCCGTCGGCGACGCGGTGCGAGCGGCACGACGACGGCCCCCGCGCGCTCGCCGTCCGGCGCGTCGGCGCGGGACGGGGTGACGGCGGCGGGCTCGTCGAGGTCCGTGCTCGCCGTAGGCAGGTCGAGCGCGGCACGGATCGCGGACCACACCGCCGGGGGCGGCTCGACGAGCTCGTCGGGCGCGTCGGCGCCGTCGAACGCGTCGGCCACGCGCGCGAGCCGGGCGGCGCCGTCGGCGCACGCCGCGCAGGAGGCGAGGTGCGCGCGCGTGTCGTCGTCGAGCACGTCCTCGCCGAGCGCGAGGAGCGCGAGGGTCTCGTCATCGATGTGCTGCACCGTCCACCTCCAATCGGTCGCGCAGCCGGATCAGGCTTCGTCGTACGTGGCTCTTGACCGTACCCAGCGGGAGGCCGAGCTCCTCGGCGATCTGCACGTGCGTCAGGTCGCGGAAGAACGCGAGCTCGAGGATCGTCCGGCCGGGATCGCCGAGCCGCCGCAGCTCGTCGGAGAGGAGCACGCGGTCGGCGACGCGTCCGACGTCGGCGTCCTCGTCCACGGCGGGCCGCGGCTCCGTCGCGGCCGCCTGCTCGGACCGTCGCACCCGGGCGCGGGCCTCGTGCGCGTCGGCGACGGTGTGCCGCGTGATCCCGACGAGCCACGCGGGCAGCCGGGCGCGGTCGGGGTCGAACCGGGACCTGCTGCGCCAGGCGGCGACGAACACCTGCTGCGTCACGTCCTCCGCGTCGGCGCGCGTGCCGAGCGACCGCAGGGCGAGGGTGTGCACGAGCGCGGACCACCGCCGGTAGGCCTCCGCGAGGGCGCCCTCGTCGCCGTCCGCGAACGCGCGGCCGAGTCGCCACAGGTCCGGGTCGGGCGTCCCGGTCTCGGTCACGTTCAGGGCGGGTCCTCGAGGGTCGGCGCCGACCGCCCGGGCGGCAGCGGCGAGCGGGTAGCAGCGATCGTAGCGCCGAGGGCGTCGCACGCTCGCGGGGCGACCCGCAGGCGCCTGCCGGCGAAGGGCGTCACCGGACGGGCGTCGCGGTCACGACGACGTTGTCCGAGTACGAGCGCCGGTCGCGGTCCCACGCGCCCCCGCACGTCACGAGCACGAGGCGGCGCTCGCCCGTGCGGTCGAAGAGCTCGTCGAGCGGGACGTCGGGCTTGGGGACGCTCCGCACGTCCGTCACTGTGTAGGTGTACGAGGCGCCCGTCGCGTCGACGACGTCGACGCGCGCTCCCGTCGTGATCTCCGCGAGCCGGGCGAACGGCCCGACGCCGTCGGGGTCGTCGACGTGGGCCGCGACGACCGTCGTGCCGGCGGGGCTCGCGGGTGCCGGGCCGAACCGGTACCACGCGGCGACGTCCCCGCTGCCCGGCAGCGCCATCCGCCCCTCGGGGTCGACGCCCGCCGGCTCGACGGGGAGGTCGACGTCGAGGTCGGCGACGACGACGCGCGTGGGCGCGGGCGGCGCGGGGTCGGGCACGTCCTGGGCTGGTCGGACGGGGACGACCTGGGTGGGCCCGGACGGGCCTGCGGTCCCCGTCCCGTCCCGGCCGGGGGCCGGGACGGGCGGGGTGTCGGCCGTCGGTCCGAGGAGTCCGTCGGCCGGCTCGTCGACGGACGGCGGGGAACATCCGCCGACGACCGCTGCGGTGACGAGCACCGCCCCCAGGAGGGTCAGGAGCCCGGCCCGCGCACCCCGTGCGGGGTGCGCGGGACCGGGGTTCGTGCGCTGCGTCATGCGTCCCGGTCGCTCCGGACGGGGTGCGTGGCGTGCGCGTGCTGCTCGCGCCAGGCGCGTGCGAGCATGACGACCGCCGCGACGAGCAGCAGCCCGAACAGGGACGCGCCGAACGCGATCGCGACGCCCGTGGCGGTGCTGCTCGGTGCCTCGGCCGCGAGGCCGGAGAGGCCCGCGGGCACGCCGGACGGTGACGAGTGGAGCCCTTCGACCGTCTGCGTGGCGAGCGCGAGGTTCCCCGCCTCGAGGCTGCCCCACGCGTAGGCGATCGTGTTGACGCCCTCGGCGACCGTGAGGTCGGCCGGCCCGAGCACCGGGTCGGTCGTGCCGGCGGCGGCGATCGACGCCGACACCGTGCCGGCCGGCAGGTCGAGCACGGCCTCCTTCGGGTTCTCGAGGCCCGTGACGACCGCGGTGCCGCCTGCGAGCACGTCGACCGCGGGCGCCGCCGCGACGTGGCGGACGGTCAGGCGGCCCTGGCCGGCCGCCGTCGGCTCGGTCGAGTTGGTGAAGAGCGTCGCGGTCGGATCGCCACCCGCGTCGAGGTGCGCGACGGCGGTGTAGCTCGTCCCGGCCGCGAGCTCGAGGTCGACCGGGCCGATGACCGGGGAGCTCGTGTCGGTCGCGTCCGGCGCGGTGATCGCGACGCTGTACGCCCCGGCCGGGAGGTCGAGCGGGCCGGCGAGGTCGCCCGGCTGGAAGTCGTCGAGCGTGAGCTCGTCGTTCACCCAGACGTCGACGGGGGTGTCGGGCACGCCGTGCAGGACGGAGAGGGAGGCGCCGTCGGCGGTGGCGGCGTGGGCCGGGAGCGCGAGAGCTCCCACCCCGGCGAGGGTGGTGACGAGGGTGGCTGCGCCCGCGAGCGCGGCGCTGCGTCGTGCGGTGCGGTGCATGGTGTCCTCCGGTTGCGGGGGCCCGGTCGGGACCGGGCGCTCGGGCTGTTGACACCCCCTCTTCCGGCGCGGAGGCCCGCGCGGATGCAGCGTCTCGGCACGAGTTCTCGGACGGCCGCGGGCGCTCGGCAGACCGGTGTCGGGGCAGGGAACCGCGCCCGTCGGGCAGGTGAACTTCGCGGACGGGGTCTTGAGGCGGCCCGGTCCGGCACGTACCGTGGGCGCGGCGAGGCGGAGCAGCCTCGGCACGACCCCCCAAGGAGAGCTTTCGTGGCCAGACCATCTGCCGCGCGTCTTGACAGCGCTGTCGGACGACGCGGGGCCAGCCCGACGTCCGACCCCCACCCCCGACGAGGCGGTCGCAGCCGGCTCGTGGGTGCCCTCGCGGGCGCCCTCACCGCCGCGCTCGCCGTCGGCGTCCTGCCGCCCGCCGCCGCGGTCGCGGCCCCCGCGGCGAACGCCGCCGAGAGCGACCTCGCGTCGCTCGTCGACGTGTTCGTCGGCACCGAGGGCGACTACGGCAACGACATGCCGGCCGCGCAGGCGCCCAACGGCCTCGCGAAGGTGAACCCGCGCACCATGCCGGGGCGCAACAACACCGGCTACGACTACGCGCAGTCGAAGATCTCGGGCTTCACGCACACCAACCTCGACGGGGTGGGGGGCTCCGGCGGCGGCGGTGACATCCTCGTGGTCCCGACGTCGGGGTCGTACACCGCGCGGCCGGGCACGGGCACGTACGCGCACCCGTTCTCGCACGACGACGAGCAGGCCGGCCCGGGCTCCTACGCCGTCGGGCTCGGCAACATCGCGGGCAAGGACGGCGCGATCGCGGCCGCGCCGGGCACGATCGAGGCCGAGGTCGCGGCGACCACGCGCTCGGGCGTGCACCGCTACGCGTTCCCCGAGGGCTCGACGCCGAGCCTCGTCGTCGACCTCGAGACCAACAACACGAGCCGCCGGTCGTCGTCGGTGCAGGTCGAGACGCGCGCGGACGGCACCGTGGAGCTGTCCGGGCAGGTCACGGGCTACTTCTACAACGCCGCGTACACGCTGTACTACACCGCGCGCACGCTCCAGCCCGCGACGGTGCAGACGTGGGGCGACGACGACAAGCTCGTCGACGCGACGTCCCAGGACGGCGTCGACACCGGCGCGATCCTCACGTTCGACCCGGCCGACGCGGGGGACGTCGGCCTGCAGGTCACGCTGTCGCCGGTGAGCGTCGAGCAGGCGCGGATCGACCAGCAGGTCGAGCTCGGGGACCTGTCCTTCGACGCGATCCGTGACCGCACGCGCGCCGAGTGGAACGCGACGCTCGGGCGGGTCGCGGTCGACGCCTCGACGGCGACCGACCCGACGGGCGAGCTCCAGAAGCTCTTCTACACGCACCTCTACCGCATGTTCGCGATGCCGATGAACGCGACGAGCACCTCGGGCACGTACCGCGGGGTCGACGGCGCGGTGCACGCCGCGCAGGGCTTCACGTACTACGACTCGTGGGCCACGTGGGACGACTTCCGCAAGTTCTCCGTCATCGCCTACATCGACCCGGCGCTGTACCGCGACATGGTGCAGTCGCTCGTCTACCTGTTCGCCGACGCCGAGGCGACGGGCACGGGCAGCGGTCTCGGCGGGTTCGTGCACTCGGTCCCGACGGTCCGCTGGGAGCGGTCGTCCGTCGTGGTCGCGGACGCGATCGCCAAGGGCTTCGACGGGTTCGACCGCCTCGACGAGGCGTACCCGGCGCTGAAGCGCCTCGTGGGGCAGTACAGCGCGGACGAGCTCCAGCGCGGCTACGTGGCGGGCAACCCCGGCGCGTCCGTGCAGCGCGGCTACGACCAGTACGGCCTGTCCGTGATCGCGGACGAGCTCGGCCTGGCCGACGAGGCGCGGACGATGCGCGAGCAGGCGTCGTGGCCGATCGAGAAGCTCACCAAGCCGGGTGCGTGGACCGCGGCCGACGGCACGCAGGTCGGCCTCCTCACCCCGCGCGCTGCCGACGGCTCGTGGCAGAGCGCCGACTACGCGAAGTTCGAGGCCGCGAGCCTCTACCAGGGCACGCTGTGGCAGTACCACTGGTACGACGCGTACGACATGGACGCGCTCGTCGAGGCGATGGGCGGCCCCGAGGCCGCACGGCTCGCGATGCGCCACATGTTCGGTGAGCACGCGCCGGACGACGGCAAGGCCATGCTCCACTCGAACGCCAACGAGATCGACCTCCAGGCGCCGTACCTCTTCAACTACACGGGCGAGCCGAGCCTCACCCAGAAGTGGACCCGCGCGATCTACACGCAGGAGACCTGGAACCGGTACATCGCGACCGGATCCTCCAGCGCGGTCCCGAGCGGCGGAGGGGAGTTCACCCCGCCCGTGAAGACGAAGGTCTACCAGCTCGACCCGCGCGGCATGCTCCCCACGATGGACAACGACGCCGGCACCATGTCGACGATGTTCGTCGCCGCGGCCGTCGGGCTGTTCCCGGTGACCGCCGGGTCGTCCGAGTTCCAGATCGGGTCGCCGTTCTTCGACGCCACGACCATCACCTACGACGACGGCAGCGCCTTCACGGTGACGGCCGACGGCGTCTCCGAGGACGCGTTCTACGTCCAGTCCGCGACGCTCGACGGTGCACCGTTCGGCAACACGTGGGTCGACTACGGGACCGTGATCGGGGGCGCGGACCTCGCGTTCCGCATGGGCGAGCAGCCGAGCGACTGGGGCACGGACACCGAGCCCGCGTTCTCGATGAGCACCGCCACCGACGAGCCGGTCGAGGGGCCGCGCGTCAGCGCCGACCCCCCGACCGTGCAGACCGGCGACGGCGGCGCGCTCGACGCGACCGTGACGCTCACGCTCGACGGCGCGCGGCTCGCCGCGTCCGCCGGCACGGACCTCGTCGCGAGCGGGGCGGCGAGCGTCGTCGGTCTGCCCGACGGCGTCGCCGCGGCCGTGACGGTCGCGTCGCCGACCGCGCTCACCGTCTCCCTGACGGGGACGGCGTCCGCCGACGCGCGCTTCTACGTCCACCTGGGCGACGGTGCGCTCGCCGACGGCGTCGCCGCGTCGGCGCTGCGCGGGCAGGGCGTCTCGGTGCTCTCCCCGCTCCGCCTGTCCGTGGCGTCCGCCGAGCGTGACGCGCTCGCCGGGCTCGTCGACGACGCCGTGCTCGTGCGGCACGGGAACTACTCCTCGGTGACGTTCGACCGGTTCTCCACCGCTCTGACGAAGGCGCAGGAGGCTCTCGGTGACGAGGCCGCGACGAGCATCGCGCTGCGGTTCGCGGCCGACCGGCTCGGCGCGGCGATCGACGCGCTCGACCTCACGGGCGGCGGCTACCGCACGCTCGAGGCCGAGCAGTCCGAGGCGTGGTCGGGCGGCGAGCTGAAGAACGAGGCGAACAGCTCGTCCGGCAACCTCGGTGGCGTGCGCTCCGGGTCGTGGGTGCAGTACCGCGACATGACCTTCGAGACCGCCGCCGGGGACACCCCGCCGCGCTTCCTCACGGTCCGGTACGACACGAGCTTCGCCCCGACGGACACGCCGAGCACCGTGCGCGTGCACGCCGGCGACGTGAGTGGCCCCGTGGTCGCGACCGTGGACCTCAAGGGCACCAGCGGCTGGGGCAAGTACACCGAGGTGACGGCGGAGCTCGGCGACGTGCAGGCCCTGGTCGACGCGAAGGTCGTGACGTTCGAGCTCCTCGCGCCGTCGGGCCGGAGCTGGGTCGGCAACTTCGACTGGTTCCGGTTCAGCGCCGAGGATCCGACGGCCCCGGGACAGCCGGGCGAGTCCCCGACCGTGACGATCCAGGCCGAGGACTGGACCGCGAACTCCGGTCGCGGGCTCAAGAAGGAGTCCTCGACGTGGACGAGCGGGCCGGTGACGAACGTCGGCGGCACCGCGGACGGTGACTGGATCGCCTACGGCGAGGTCGACCTCGGTGAGCTCCCGCTCGGTGAGCTGTCGGTCCACTACGTGCACAACTCCAACCGGTCCGGGAAGAACTCGGCGCTGTCGGTGTACCTCGACGCGTTCGACCCGGCGAACCCGGGCGAGCCGTTCGTCACCGTGCCGCTGCCGACGACCGGGTCGAGCTGGACCGCCGACGGGACGGCGACCGTCGTCCTGCCGGAGACGGTGCAGGGGACGCACGAGGTGTTCGTGCGCCTGACGACCGAGCCGTACGCCGACCACCCGTACGTCGCGAACCTCGACAGCCTCACGTTCGCGCCGGGCGGCCCGACGTCGGTCGTCGTCGAGTCCGAGGCCTGGACCTCGAACTCGGGTCGCGGGCTGAAGAACGAGAGCTCGACGTGGACGAGCGGGCCGGTGACGAACGTCGGCGGCACCGCGGACGGCGACTGGCTCGCGTACGGCGAGATCGACCTCGGCTCCGCCGCGCTCGACCAGCTCTCCGTCCACTACGTCCACAACTCCAACCGGTCAGGTCGGAACTCGGCCCTGTCGGTGTACCTCGACGCGTTCGACCCGGCGAACCCGGGCGAGCCGTTCGTCAGCGTCCCGCTGGCGAACACCGGGTCGAGCTGGACCACGGACGGGACCGCCGTCGTCGACCTGCCGAGCACGGTGCGCGGCAAGCACCAGGTGTGGGTGCGCCTGTCCACCGAGGCGTACGCCGACCACCCGTACGTCGCGAACCTCGACAGCATGCGGTTCTTCACCGACGCGTACGACGTCGAGGCTCCCTCCACGGACACCGCGGCGCTCGCCGCGTCCGTCGAGGACGCCGAGGCGTTCGAGGCGGAGATCGACCGCTACGGCCGGATCGACGCGGGCGTCTTCACCCGGGAGCTCGCCGCCGCACGGTCGCTCCTCTCAGACGCCGGCGCCACCCAGGCGCAGGTCGACGAGCGGGCACGGCGCCTCGGGCTGGCGACCGACCAGCTCGTGCCGGCCGAGCGCCGTCGTCTCGAGAACCTCGTGACGAGCGCGGAGGCCCTGACCGACGACGGGTACAGCCCCGAGTCGTGGCAGGCGTTCCGCACGGCGCTCGCCGCGGCGACCGAGACCCGGGACGACGCCGCGGCGTCGGACGAGGCGCTGCGCGACGCGCGCCTCGCGCTCCAGGGTGCGATCGACGGCCTGGAGGAGCCGGCCGACGTCGAGCTCGTCGAGGTCACGCTCACCCCGCGCTGCCTCGCCGGCAAGCCGTACGTCGCGGTCCGCGCGGTGAACGTCTCCGACGCCGCGGTGGACGTCGAGCTCGCCTCGGCGCTCGGGGCCAAGACGTTCACGGACGTCGCGCCCGGGGCGAACGCCTACCAGTCGTTCGCGGCCCGCGGGGTGACCGGTGACCTCGTGGTCACCGTGACCGCCACCGGTCCGGACGGCGAGCAGACGGTCGAGCAGACGGTCACCGTCCCGACCTGCTGACCGCACCCGACGTGCCCGCGTCACGGCCTCGCGCCGTGACGCGGGCACGGTCGTCTCTCGGGACGGGAGCGCTCGGGTGTGCGGAAGAATGCGCGGAGGTCGGCCCCGGTCCCCGGGACCGGGACGGGAGGCGGGCGATGTCGGTCGAGGCGCAGAGGCGTCTGGTGACGGTGCTGGCGCGGGAGCTGGCGGCAGCTCAGACCGAGCCCTGGGGCGAGCTGTCGTACCGCGCGTTCGTCGTGGCCGACCGCACGCAGGAGCACGTGTCGGTCGTCGGCGGATGGCCGCCGCCCCCCGCGCAGAGACCGACCTCCCCGGCGTTCGCGGAGGCGCTCGCCGAGCTGCGGGCCGTCACCGCGCCGACCGGTCTGGGCGCCTGGTTCACGATCTCGCTGACGGTCCGCGCCGACGGCGAGGTCGACGCGTCGTACGACTTCGACACCGAACCCGGCTTCCTGCCCCCGGCCGGGCCCGCCGACTTCGCCCGCGACCTGGAGCGGTTCCCGCGGTCGGTCGAGACGCAGCCGCCCTGGCTGCGCGAGCGGCTCTCGTGGGCGCTGCTGACGCCGGAGCAGAGGGCGCGCGCCGAGGCCGGGGTGGGTGCGCTCCAGCCGTACCCGCCGTTCGGCGGGAGCCGGCCGCTGTTCACCGTGACGGTGACGCCGGACGACGACGTCGTCGACGTCCTCGACCACGCGTCCGGCCGACGGGCGCTCGTCGACCGGGACGGCACCGTCCGGCTCGTCGCGCCGGACCCCTCGGCCCGCCCGCGCTGACCGCGCCCTACCGCGCGAGCGCGCGCACGGCGTCGATCGTGTCGGCCTCGGCGGCGGTCTTGTCGTCGCGGTAGCGCAGCACGCGCGCGAACCGGAGCGCGAGGCCGCCGGGATAGCGGGTGGAGCGCTGGAGCCCGTCGAACGCGATCTCGACGACCTGCTCGGGCCGCACGTGCACGACGTACCCGTCGTCAGAGGTCTCCAGCTCGCGGAACCGTCGCGTCTGCCACTCCAGCGTCTCGTCCGTCATGCCCTTGAACGTCTTGCCGAGCATGACGAACCCGCCGTCGGGGTCGCGCGCGCCGAGCCAGATGTTCGAGAGCCACCCCCGGCGCCGGCCCGAGCCCTGCTCGACAGCGAGCACGACGAGGTCGAGCGTGTGCCGCGGCTTGACCTTGACCCAGCCCGCGCCGCGCCGCCCGGCCGCGTAGAGGGTGTCGAGCGACTTCACGACGACGCCCTCCTGCCCCTCGGCCACGGCGCCCTCGAAGAACGCGGCCGCGGCGTCGGCGTCGTCGGTGACGAGGCGCCGGACGGCGTGCGTCCCGGCCACATCGTCGAGCACCGCGAGCCGGTCGCGCAGCGGCTCGTCGAGCAGGTCGCGGCCGTCGACGTGCAGCACGTCGAAGAAGAACGGCGACAGCTCGAGCGAGGCCGCGAGCTCGGCCTCCTCGGCGGCGCTGCGCTCGCCCTGGGTCGCGGAGCGGGCGGCGGTCTCCTGGAACGGGCGCGGGACGCCGTCGGGCCCGACGACGAGCGCCTCGCCGTCGAGCACGAGCGTCCGGGCCGGGAGGGTCCGGGCCGCGGCGACGATCTCCGGGACGCGCTCGGTGATGTCGTCGAGCGAGCGCGTGAACACGCGCACGTCGTCCCCGTCGCGGTGCACCTGGATGCGGATCCCGTCGAGCTTCACGTCCACGGCCACGGCGGTGCCCGACGGCGGGTGGTCGCCCGCGTCGTCGTCGCTGCCCGTCGCCGGGCCGGCGCCCAGCTTCTCGAGCGCGGCGCCGACGTCGGGCGCGGACTGCGCGAGCATCGGCCGGACGGGGCGGCCGACCGTGAGCCGGAACGTCGCGAGGGCCTCGGTCGCGGCTTCGGGGCTCCCGGCCGTGAGCGCGGCGCGCGCGACCGGTCCCGTCGCTCCGGCGAGCATGACCGCGCGGCGCACCGCGTCGGCGGGGACCCCGGCGGCCTCGGCGACGGCGTCGACCACGACCGAGTCCAGCGCGCCCTGCCGCAGCTCGCCCGAGACGAGCCCCGCGAGGAGCGACTGCTCCCGCGCCGTCGCGGCACCGAACAGCGCGCCAGCCTCGGCCTGGCGGGCCGTCGCCGAGCCCGGACCGGAGAGGTCGGCCATGCGGGCGAACGCCGCGTCGACGGCGGTCAGCGTGAGGCTCGGCTCCTCGGCCGGGGTGGGCAGGTCGCGCAGCGACCGCCATCCGAGTCCCGTGCGACGCTGGCGCAGCTCGCCCGCGAGGTACGCGACGGCGATCTCGACCTCGTCGCGCCTGCCTCCGTCGCCGCCGTCGTCGGTGTCGTCAGCGGTGCCGGACGGGCCGGCGTCGGCGGCGACGCGGCGCAGCAGGTCCGCGATGGCCGCGCGCTTGGCGAGGCGCGAGCGCGTGGCGGCGACGGCGTCGGACGTGGCGGCGACCTCGGCGAGCAGCATGCTCCATCCTCACGCCGACCACCCACGTCCGCCCGCGCTCCCTCCGGTGCCGGACCCGGGGTCGCTCCCGACGATCGCAGCCCCGTGGGGAGGAACCCCGGGTTCGGCGGCCCGGGGGAGCGCCCGATCGGGAGCGAGCCCCGGTTCGGCGGCGCGGGACGCCGGCGGCCGGTCAGCGGGCGGGCGCCACCACGACGTCGATCGTCCCGACCGACGGCAGCGCACGCCGCAGCGCGGCGTCGGCCGCGGCCGTGACCTGGTCGGCTGCGGCGACCGGCGTCTGCGGCGGCACGAGGACGCGCGCCTGGACGGCCAGGCGGTGGCCCGACCAGCGCAGCCGGACGTCGTCCACACCGTCCAGCCCGTCCACGCCGTCGAGCGCGTGGCGCGCCCGGTCCGTGAGGTCCGGGTCGACGCCGTCGAGGAGCCGGCGCCCGACGTCGCGCGCGGTGCCCCACAGGAGCACCAGGATCGCGGCGGTGATGAGCAGGCCGACCAGCGGGTCCGCGAGGGGGAGGCCCGCGAGGACGCCGAGCGCGCCGAGCACGACCGCGAGGGACGTGAACCCGTCGGTGCGCGCGTGCACGCCGTCCGCGACGAGCGCGGCCGAGCCGATGCGCCGCCCGACACGGATCCGGTAGACGGCGACCGCCTCGTTGCCCGCGAAGCCGACGATCCCCGCCGCGATCACCCAGCCCAGGTTGTCCACAGGCTGGGGATCGGCGAGGCGCCGCACCGACTCGACGCCCGCGACGACGGCCGAGAGGGCGATCATCGCGACGATGAACAGCCCCGCGAGGTCCTCGGCCCGGCCGTAACCGTGGGTGTACCGGCGCGTCGCGGCACGACGGCCGAGCACGAACGCGATCCACAGCGGCACGGCCGTGAGCGCGTCGGAGAGGTTGTGGACGGTGTCCGCGAGCAGGGCGACGGACCCGCTGACCGCGACGATGCCGAGCTGCGCGAGCGCCGTCGCGCCCAGCACGACGAGGGACACCTTGACCGCCCGGATGCCCTGGCCGCTCGCGACGAGCTCGTCGTCGATCGAGTCCGCGGCGTCGTGCGAGTGCGGCACGAACACCTCGTGCAGCCAGCCGCGCAGCCCGGTCGGGTGAGGATGGTCGTGGTCGTGGTCGTGGTCGTGGTCGTGGTCGTGGTCGTGGTCGTGGTCGTGGTCGTGGTCGTGGTCGACGGCGGCCGGGCGGGTCGTGCTCACCGCCGTACCTCGGCATCCACAGCGTCCCCGGCGGTGGGGGAGGACCCGTCGAGCGCGGCGTGCGCGTCGTCGGCGTGGTGCGCGGGATGGTCGTCGACGGCGTGCTGCGCCTGGAAGACCGCCTGGGTCACGAGCGTGCGCGCGTGCTCGTCGACGAGCGAGTAGAAGACGCGGTTGCCCTCCTGGCGCGCGCGCACGATGCGGCCCCAGCGGAGCTTGGCGAGGTGCTGCGAGACCGCCGTCGGGGACTTGCCGACGATCTCCGCGAGCGCGTTGACCGGCAGCTCGGTGTCGCGCAGGGCGAGGACGATCCGGACCCGCGTCGCGTCCGCGAGCAGCGAGAACACCTCCGCCGCGAGCTCGACGTACTGACTGTCGACCCCGAAGGTGCACGCCTTCGTATCTTCACGCATACGCAGATACTAACGGAAGGCGCCGCGGCCCGTGGCGCCGTGTTGATACATGGTTCCATGAATACATGGGAGCGTGTACTGTCGCGTGCATGGTCGAGACGGTCACGCTCACCCACACCGCGGCGCTCGCGCGGCTGGGACACGCCCTGTCGGACGAGACGCGCACGCGGGTCCTGCTCGCGCTGCGCGAGGCGCCGGCCTACCCGTCCGACCTCGCCGACGCGCTCGGCGTCTCGCGCCAGGTGATGTCGAACCAGCTCGCGTGCCTGCGCGGGTGCGGGCTCGTCGAGGCGATCCCCGACGGTCGTCGCACCTGGTACCGCCTCGCCGACCCTCACCTGGCCCCCGCCCTCGACGACCTGCTGCGGCTCGTCGTCCAGGTCGACCCCACGTGCTGCGGCCCCGACGGGTGCTCGTGCTCATGACGTCCGTCTCGATCGGCCGCACGCCGCCCGGACCCGCTGCCCCGACCGCCACGCGTCGTGCCGTCCTCGAGCGGAGGGTCCGGTGGGTCGTCGCGGCGACGATCACGTGGAACGTCGTCGAGGCGGTCGTCGCGATCACCGCGGGCCGCGTCGCGTCGTCGGCCGCGCTCGTCGGGTTCGGGCTCGACTCGCTCGTCGAGGTGCTCTCCGCCGCCGCGGTGGCCTGGCAGTTCGCCGCGCCCGACCCGCACCGGCGCGAGCGGGCCGCGCTGCGCGTCATCGCCGTCTCGTTCTTCGGCCTCGCGGTCTTCGTGTCCGTCGACGCCGTCCGGTCGCTGCTCGGCGCTGCCGAGCCCGAGCACTCCGTCGTGGGCATCTGGCTCGCGGCGCTGAGCCTCGTCGTCATGCCGTTCCTGTCGTGGTTCGAGCGCCGCACGGGCCGCGAGCTCGGGTCGGCGTCCGCCGTCGCGGACGCGAGGCAGACGCTCCTGTGCACGTACCTGTCAGCGGTGCTGCTCGTCGGGCTCGTGCTCAACGCGACCCTCGGGTGGTCCTGGGCGGACCCGGTCGCCGCCCTCGTCATCGCTGCCGTCGCCGTCAAGGAGGGCGTCGAGGCCTGGCGCGGGGACGCGTGCTGCGCGCCCGCCGCGGCGCTGGTCGGCGAGGGCGAGGCAGCCACCTGCGCCGACGGGTGCTGCGCGCCCCGGGGCGACGGGCCGACGTCGCGCCCCTGAGCGCTCGTGGTCGTGCCGCGGGCTCTACGATCACGACGTGAACGCCTCGGGAGCACCGGCGCGCCGCCGCGTGCCGCTCTGGCTCCTCGCGGCGGTGGTCGTCGTCGTGCTGCCCGCGACCGGGCTGCTCCCGCCCGCCGACGCCCGAGACCTGCTCGCACGCACCGGCCCGGTCCTGGTCTTCCTCCTCGCCATCACCGTGGTCGCCGAGCTGTGCGCGGGTGCGGGCCTGTTCGACGCCGTCGCGGGCCGGGCGGCGCGGCTCGCCCGGGGGCGGCGCCTGGTCCTGTGGGGGCTCGTCGTCGTCCTCGCGACGGCGAGCACGGTCGTGCTGTCGCTCGACACGACGGCGGTGCTCGTCACGCCTGTCGTGCTCGCCCTCGCGCGCCGCACGGGCACGCGGCCCCTGCCGCTCGCGCTCACGGTCCTCGCGCTCGCCAACACGGCGTCGCTGCTCCTGCCCGTCTCGAACCTCACCAACCTGCTCGCGGCGCACCGGTTCGGCACCGGGTACGTCGGGGTGATGTGGGCGCCGGCGCTCGCGGTCCTCGCCGTCACGGTCGTCGTCCTCCTCGCGCTGCACGGCCGTGACCTGGGCGGACGCTTCACCCTCGCGGGAGCTGGCCCGACGCCGCCCGACCGGCTGCTCCTGCGCGTCACCGCCGCGGTCGTCGCACTCCTGGCGGTCGCGTTCGCGGTCGAGCTCCCCGTCGCGCCGACTGCGCTCGCGGGCGCCGCGGTGCTCGCGCTCGCGACGTGGTGGCGGCGCGTGCGACCCCTCGTGCCGGTGCGCGAGATGCTGCCGTGGCGGTCGGCGCTCGTCGTGGCGGCGCTGTTCGTGCTCGTGGAGACGTGGCATGCGCACGGGCTCGGCGACCTCCTCGCCGCCGTCGCGGGCACGGGCGACGGGCCGGGCGACCTGGCACGGCTCGCTGCGACCGGCGTCGTCGCCGCGAACCTCGTGAACAACCTGCCCGCGTTCCTCGCGCTGCTGCCCGCGGCGGGGGAGAGCGTCGACCGGCTCGCGACGCTCCTCGTCGCGGTGAACGCCGGGCCGCTGATCACGCCGTGGGCGTCGCTCGCGACGGTGCTGTGGTGGCAGCAGTACCGCCGCCACGCGTTCGAGCAGGGGCCGCCGCCCGCATGGCACGTGGTGCGCCAAGGACTCGTGCTCGCACCCCTCGCCGTCGCGGCGGGGGTCGCGGTCGTCGCGCTCGGCTAGGAAGGGGCGGGCTCGTCACCCGGGTGCGTGGTCGGCGTCTCGCCGTCGTGCGCGCGGCGCGCGGCGTCATGTCAGAGGCGGTCGAACGGGGCGGCATAGGTGAACCGTCCCGCGTACTCGTCCTGCCAGGCGCTCAGGGCGCGCGCCTGGAAGTAGTCACCCCACGCCGGCTCGGGAGCCTCGATCCCCAGGGTGCTGGCGGGCACGAACCCGAACCGGGAGTAGAGGGCCGGCTCCCCGAGCAGCACCATGACGGGCTCACCGAGGGCGTCCGCCGCACCGAGGATCGTGTGCATCAGGGCGGAACCGACCCCGCGCTGCTGGTGGTCGCGCCGGACGCTGAGGGGCCCGAGCCCGAGGGCCGGCCGGTCCCCGAGCCGCCCGCGGGTGGCGACGACGTGTCCGACGACCTGCGGGTCGGGCAGCCCGGTCTCGGCGACGAGCGACAGCTCCGGGATCCACCCGCTGTCCTCGCGCAGCCACCCGACCAGAGTGGCCTCGCCGGGCGCGCCGTCGGGCTCGACCGGTGGTGCAGAATGCTCGACCGCGGAGAAGGCGTCCGCGGTGACCGCCCGGATCGCCTGGACGTCCGACGGGCGCTCGCGTCTGATCAGCATGCCGACACACTCGACGGGTGCGCGCCGGGAGGCAACGGAAATTCGCCACCGGATCGCGGGCCGTCCTCGTTCCGGCGTGTCAGGTCTCCGGACAGTCCGCGGTGATCCGACCGTCGTGCCCGGATCGGCGAGCAACCTTTGGCGATCCGGGACCGTGTTCTGTGCATGACGGTGACGGGGGGTTTCGTGGCGGCGATCGGTGAGGGCGACGAGGTCGTGCTTGCTGTCGGGGCGGGCGCCCGCACCCAGCGGGACGTGGAGTTCACGGCGTTCATGGTCGACGCGCAGCCGGCGCTCTCTCGGACGGCGTGGTTGTTGTGCGGGGACGTGCACCGGGCCGAGGAGCTGGTGCAGCACGCGTTGGTGCGCACGTACGTCGCGTGGCCCCGAGCGCGCGAGGGAGACCCGATCGCCTATGCGCGGCGGGTGCTGGCGAACGCGCGCATCGATCACTGGCGCAAGCACCGACGAGAGCTCCTCACCGAGCCGCACGAGGTGCCCGCACGCGAGCGCGCGTCGGTGGAGGGCAGCCACGCCGAGCGAGACGCGCTCGTCCGAGCCCTGGTGCAGCTGAGTCCGCAGCGTCGACGCGTGGTGGTGCTGCGCTACCTGCTCGACCTGCCGGAGCGGCAGGTCGCCGACGAGCTGGGGCTGAGCGTCGGCGCGGTGAAGTCGGCCGCGTCGCGGGGCCTGGCGCACCTGCGCCGGATCCTCGCGAACGAGACGACCACGACCGAGACCCTGAAGGAGGAGCGATGAACGACGAGGAGTTCGTCCTGCGGCTGCGCTCCGTCTCGCAGCTCACGCCCGACGTCGCCGTCGACCACACCCGGGTCCTCCGGGCCGGTCGCCGCCGCCGCGCGGGACGAGCGGTCGGCGTGACTCTCGGTGTCGGAGCGCTGTGCGGCGGCCTGGTCGCCGGCGCTCTCGCCCTGGTACCACCGCAACCACGCGATACCCCGGTCATGCCCGCCACGAGCACCACGACGACGAGCCCGGAGCCTGCGGAGAGCGCGACCGAGGAGCCGGCTCCGACGGTCGATGCCGCTCCCGCGCTCGGACCGGGCTGGCCCGACGCGCCGTACTGGCACCTGCGCCGCGAGATCCACGAGGTCGAGAGCAACGGGGACGAGCACGTCAACGTCCTCGACGAGTGGTTCGGCAACGACCGGCCGGGGCTGGTGATGAACGACGGCGACCTCGAGTCCGCCACCGGCGTCGGCCCGCACCCCTGGGGGCGCGAGCTGCTGCTGGACGGTGTGCTTGTGGACCTCGGCTGGGACACCTTCTACGCGCTCCCGACCGACCCCGCCGAGCTCGAGACCGTCCTGCGCGACAGCGTCCCCGTGCTGTACCAGCGGCCGAACCCGAGGGAGGACGAGGTGCTGCAGATCGCCGGCTCCTTCATCGGGCGCAGCCCGGCGCCTCCTGCCCTGCGGGACGCGCTGTGGACGGTGATGACGAACCAGCCCACGGCCACGGCGCTCGGCGAGGTCCGTGACCGGCAAGGACGCGTCGGAGTGGGGCTGGAGTCGGTGATCACCACCGGGGGCGAAGGGACCGAGCCCGTCCAGACCGAGCGCTACCGGTACGTGTACGACCCTGTCGAGCGCCGTCTCCTGGAGGTCTCGGGAACGACCACCGCCGGGCCACCCGAGGACTCCGGAGAGGTCGTGCTCACCGTGTGGGACACGTACCTCGAGGAGGGGCCTGTCGAGGTGCTGCCCAAGGAACCGCGCCTCGAGGACAGCCTCTGCCTCAACTCCTGGGATGACTGCTGACCTTCGGCCCGCACGACGACGGCGCCGCACCCCTGGTGGGTACGACGCCGTCGTGCAGACGGACGCCTGGCGGACGGTCGGGTCCCGTCACCTCAAGGGAGCCGACGGCGCGTCACGGTACGCGAGGGCCGCCGAGAGGGCAGCCGGGGTCGCCGGGAGCAGCGGGAGCCGCACGCGCGGGCTGGCGATGCGGCCCTCGGCGGCGAGGACGGCCTTGATCACCGCCGGGCTGGGCTCGGCGAACAGGGCGCGCGTGAGCGGGACCAGCGCGTCGTGCGCCGCCCGGGCGTGGTGGGCCGGCCCGTGCCTCCACGCGCTGACCAGCTCCGCGTAGGCGCGCGGGGAGACGTTGGCGCTCGCGGTGATCGCGCCGCGGGCGCCGAGGGAGATCAGCGGGCCGATGTACAGGTCGTCACCGGCCAGCACCGACACGTCGGGTCGCAGCGCGCCGAGGAACGCGACCGTGGTGTCGTCGATCGAGCCCACCGTGTGCTTGAACCCGGCCACGCCGGGCAGGTCGGCGAGCCGATGGAGCGTGTCCGCGGTCAGGGACAGGCCCGTCCGGTACGGGACGTTGTAGACGACCAGCGGGACGGGGGACGCCGCGGCGAGGTGCCGGAAGTGCTCGACGACGCCCTCCTGGGAGGGACGCGTGTAGGCAGGGACCGCGGCGAGTGCCGCGGTCGCCCCGGGGTCGAGGTCGGCGATCAGGTCGACCGACGCGGCGGTGCTGCTCGTGCCCGTGCCGACGACGAGCTGCCGGTCGCGTCCCGCGCAGACCGCGGCGCAGACGTCGACGACCTGGCGCGCCTCGGTGCGGGTCAGCGTCGCCGGCTCTCCGGTCGTGCCCAGGGCGACGACGCCGGTCGCGCCCTTGTCGAGCACCGCTGCGACGAGCGCTGCGAGCGCGTCGAGATCGAGGCGGTCGTCGTCGGTGAACGGCGTGACGAGGGGGACGTAGAGGCCGGAGAGCTCCATGGCCGCAACTCTCGGCCGTCAATTCCCCCCGGTCCAGTTCAGGTTCGTACGGCATGCCGTAAGTTCTTCTTATGCTCGACGTCCGCAGGCTCCGGCTGCTCCGCGAGCTGTCGCACCGCGGGACGATCGCCGCCGTGGCCGAGGCGCTCACCTACACGCCCTCGGCCGTGTCTCAGCAGCTCTCCGCGCTCGAGCGCGACGCCGGGGTGCCGCTCCTGGAGCGGTCGGGCCGCCGGGTCCGGCTCACCGCGGCCGCCGAGACGCTCGTCGGGCACACCGAGAAGATCCTCGAGATCCTCCGCGAGGCCGACGCCGACCTCGCGTCGGCCGCCTCGACGCTCCGCGGGACGCTGCGCATCGGCGTCTTCCCGACGGCCGTGCCGACCCTGCTCACGCCCGCCGTCGTGCGCCTGAGCTCCGACCACCCCGGACTGCGCCTCCTGGTCTCCGAGCTTGACCCCGCCACGGTCCCGGACGCGCTGCGCGGGGACGCGGTCGACGTGGCCCTGGTCCAGGAGTACGACCACGTCCCGCTCGCGGTCGGCCCCGGCATCGAGGCGGAGCCGTTGATGGAGGAGACTGTCCACCTGGCCGCGCTGGACGCGGGGTCGCTCGCCGACCGTCGGGACGCACCCTGGATCGCCGGGACGCCCGGGACCCTGTGCCACGCCCTTACGGCCAGGGCCTGCGAGGCCGCGGGCTACGCGCCGAACATCCGTCATCACGCCGACGACTTCGGCGCCGTCCTCGCCCTGGTCGCGTCCGGGCAGGGCGTCGCCCTCGTGCCGGACCTCGCGGCCGGGGGCGCCCCGGACGGCGTGGTCCTCACGCCCCTGGCGATCCGCCGCAGGACCGCCCTGGCCTACCGCCGCGGGTCCGGGACGCACCCGGAGGTGGCGGCCGCCCGCGAGGCGTTGCGCGCGGCGGCGGTGTCGGCCGGCCTCGCGCACACCGCCGGGTAGCCGCGACCGGTCAGCGCGTCGTCACCCCTCGTCGCCGACGCCCGGAGCGGGGACGTCGGCGAACACGTCGCCGGGGTTGCGCAGCAGGCCCAGGTGGGACAGGGGCCAGACCTTGACGAACGCCGTCCCCACGACGTTGCCCATCGGCACGAACCCGTCCCCGGGCTTGTCCGTGTTGTACCGGGAGTCCGCCGAGTTCTGCCGGTTGTCGCCCATGACGAACAGCATGTCCGCGGGCACGGTGGTGTCGAAGGCGAGCTCGCTCGGCTCGGATCCGGGCTTGATGTAGGCCTCGTCGATCGACACCCCGTTGACGCTCACGCGCCCCTCCGCGTCGCAGCAGACCACGTGGTCGCCCGGCGTGCCGATCACCCGCTTGATGAGGTGCTCGCCGGTGTCCTGCGGCAGCAGACCGACGAAGGTCAGCGCCGCGCGCACCGCCTCCGACACCGGGCTCTCGGCCTGCGGCACCGGCGGCGGCAACCACCCGCCCGGGTCCTTGAACACCACGACGTCACCCCGGTGCACGTCGAACGCGCCCGGCACGAGCCGGGACACCATCACCCGGTCGCCCTCGACCAGCGTGTCCTCCATCGACGGGCTCGGGATGAAGAACGCCTGCACCAGGAACGTCTTGAGGAGCAGCGACAGCACGAGCGCGCTGACCACGATGATCGCCGTCTCGCGCAGCAGCGACGGTCGACGTGGGCGGCGCCCGGTCGGCGTGACGTCGTCGTCGCCCGCGCCGGGCGCCGTACTGGCGCCGGTCTCCGTGTCGAGGGTCGGATCAGGGAGCGGATCGCGCAGCGTGGCGTCGTCGGGCACGGGCCTACCCTGTCACGTCGCCGCTCGGCCGAGCGCCACCCGGGGCCGACGGCGCACAGGGCACCGTCAGCTCTCGGGGTCGTCCTGGAACACGCGCACCTCCTGCCGGCACCGGCAGGCGACGGCGATCTTCGCGGCCCACCGGAGCGCCTCGTCGCGCGTGGGCACCTCCAGCACGGTGTAGCCGCCCTCGAGCCGGGCCGTCTGCGGGTACGTGCCGTCGGTGACGGTGCCGTCCCCGGCGACCAGGACCGGCGGGACGCTCTCGTCGATCCCGCCGCCGAACACCCAGACGCCGGCCTCCTTGGCCTCGCGCACGACCGCGTGCGCCGCGTCCGCGGCCGCCTCGAGGCCGCCGGGACCGAGGTCCATCTCGCCGCTGGGGAACGAGATCAGGTACTTCGCCATCGCACGACTCCTTCGTCTCCGGGGTTCCCGGTCCATCGTCGCGCCAGGTACCCGCTCCGCGCCCACCCTTGACGCCCCGGATGTCCGTCTCGTAACGTCCGTACTGCACGACGCAAGAAGTTGACAGAAGCCCAGCACAAAGCAGTGCACACGCTGCAACTCTCGAATTCCGCCACGGGTCCGACCGGTGACCATCCCTGACGGGTCGTTCGTGGCACTCCCGGCCGACCGGTCTCGACCTGCGTCGATCCCGGTCCCGACGCTGAACCAGCCCTGACCCGACCCACCCGTGACGGTGGCGCGGCACCAGCACGGTCGCGCCCGCCGTCGGGCACCGCTGCCCGCGGGTGGACGAGCCCGCCCTTGCGGGAGAACGAGGACGTTCATGAGAACCCCCTGGAAGCACACGGTCGTGGCGGGCGCCGCGCTGGCGCTCGTCGCGCCGCTCGGCGTCGTCGCCGTGGCGCACGCCGCGAACGCCACCAACCTGGCGCTCGGCAAGCCGATCGCCGCGTCGTCGGTGACGCAGACGTACGTCGCGGGCAACGCCAACGACGGGAACGCGAGCTCCTACTGGGAGGGCGCGGGCGGCCAGTACCCGTCGCACCTCACCGTCGACCTCGGGGCGGAGGCCGACGTCGACCGGGTCGTCGTCACGCTGCCCCCGCCCTCCGTGTGGTCGTCGCGGACGCAGACGTTCAGCGTGCTCGGCCGCTCCGACGGCGAGTCGTCGTTCCGGACGCTCAAGGCGTCGGCGGCGTACGGGTTCGACCCGGCGAGCGGCAACAAGGTCGAGATCCCGCTCGACGCCGAGGTCGACGAGGTGCGCCTCGCCTTCACGGCCAACACCGGCGCGGGCAACGGCCAGGTGTCCGAGCTCCAGGTGTGGGGCACGCCCACGGGCGGCACCGACCCGACCGATCCGACCGGCCCGACGGACCCGACCGGCACCAACTACGCGAAGAGCCGTCCCGCGACGGCCTCCTCGACGGAGTGGCAGTTCGTCGCCGCGAACGCGGTCGACGGCAGCGCGACGACCTACTGGGAGGGCGCGGGCGGGCAGTACCCGTCGACGCTCGACGTCGCGCTCGCCGCGCCCACGCAGCTCAGCAGCGTCCGCGTCCGGCTCAACCCCGACCCCGCGTGGGGGCCGCGCACGCAGACGTTCTCCGTGTGGGGCCGCACCGGCACGGGCGCCTGGCAGGAGCTCAAGGCGTCCGCCGGCTACGCGTTCGCGCCGGGCAGCGGCAACCTCGTCGACGTGCCCGTGACCGGCACCGCCACCGACGTGCGCCTGCGCTTCACCGGCAACACGGGCGCGGGCAACGGCCAGGTCGCCGAGCTCGAGGTCTACGGCGCCCCCGCGCCCAACCCCAACCTCACCGTCACCGCGGTGACCGCGTCCCCGGCGTCGCCCACGGCGACGACCCCCGTGACGCTCACGGCCACGGTGAAGAACACGGGCGACCGCGCGTCGTCGGCCACGACCCTCGACGGGAAGCTCGGCGGGTCGACCGCGGGCTCGGCCGCCGTCGCCGCGCTCCAGCCCGGCGCGAGCGCGCAGGTCCAGGTCGCCGCGGGCACCCGGCCCGCGGGCGAGTACACGGTCGGCGCCGTCGTCGACCCGGCGAACACGGTGGCCGAGCAGGACGAGACGGACAACGCGTTCACGGCCCCGGCGAAGCTCGTCGTGGGCGAGGCGCCCGGTCCGGACCTCGAGGTCGTCTCGGTCTCTTCGAACCCGGCCAACCCGGCCGTCGGCTCGGCCGTGACGTTCTCGGTCCAGGTCCGCAACCGCGGCAACCAGCCCGTCGCGGCCGGGTCCGTGACACGCGTCGTCGCCGGCTCCACGACGCTCAACGGCACGACGCCGGCCGTCGCCGCGGGCGCGACCGTCACCGTCACGCCGAGCGGCTCGTGGACCGCGACGAACGGCGGGGTCACCGTGACCGCGACGGCCGACGCGACGGGCGTCGTCGCCGAGACGAACGAGGACAACAACACCGGCACGCTCGCCGTGACCGTCGGGCGCGGCGCTGCCGTCCCGTACACGACGTACGAGGCCGAGGACGGCCAGTACACGGGCACGCTGCTCCAGACCGACGCGCTGCGCACGTTCGGGCACACGAACTTCGCGACCGAGTCGTCGGGCCGCCAGTCCGTGCGCCTGACCAGCACGGGCCAGTACGTCCAGTTCACGTCCACCAACCCGACGAACTCGATCGTCGTGCGCAACTCGATCCCCGACGCCCCCGGCGGCGGGGGCCAGGAGAAGACGATCAGCCTCTACGCGGACGGCCAGTTCGTGCAGAAGCTGACGCTCTCGTCCAAGCACGCCTGGCTCTACGGCACGACCGACCAGCCCGAGGGCCTCGTCAACACCCCGGGCGGCGACGCACGCCGCCTCTTCGACGAGTCGCACGCGCTGCTCGGCCGGTCGTTCCCCGCGGGCACGGTGTTCAAGCTCCAGCGCGACGCGGGCGACGACGCGGCGTTCTACGTCATCGACCTCGTCGAGCTCGAGCAGGTCGCCCCGCCGCTGGCGAAGCCCGCGGGGTGCACGTCGATCACCGAGTACGGCGCCGTGCCGAACGACGGGCTCGAGGACACGGCCGCCATCCAGGCCGCCGTCACCGCGAACCAGAACGGCGACATCGACTGCGTGTGGATCCCGGCGGGGCAGTGGCGCCAGGAGAAGAAGATCCTCACCGACGACCCGCTCAACCGCGGCATGCACAACCAGGTGGGCATCCGCGACGTGACGATCCGCGGTGCGGGCATGTGGCACTCGCAGCTCTACAGCCTCATCCCGCCGCACCTCGCCCCGGGCGTCATCAACCACCCGCACGAGGGCAACTTCGGGTTCGACATCGACGACAACACCCAGATCTCCGACCTCGCGATCTTCGGCTCCGGCACGATCCGCGGCAACAACGCCCAGGAGGAGGGCGGCGTCGGGCTCAACGGCCGCTTCGGCAAGAACACGAAGATCACCAACGTGTGGATCGAGCACGCGAACGTCGGCGTGTGGGTCGGGCGCGACTACTCCAACATCCCGGAGCTGTGGAACCCGGGCGACGGGATCGTCTTCTCCGGGATGCGGATCCGGAACACCTACGCGGACGGCATCAACTTCAGCAACGGGACGCGCAACTCGACGGTGGTGAGCTCGACGTTCCGCAACACCGGCGACGACGCGCTCGCCGTCTGGGCCAACCCGTACGTCAAGGACCGGGCCGTGGACATCGGCCACTCCAACTCGTTCCGCAACAACACCGTCCAGCTCCCGTGGCGTGCCAACGGCATCGCGATCTACGGCGGCTACGACAACTCGATCGAGAACAACCTCGTCTACGACACCATGAACTACCCGGGCATCATGCTGGCGACCGACCACGACCCCCTGCCGTTCTCGGGGACGACGCTCATCGCCAACAACGGGCTCTACCGCACCGGCGGGGCGTTCTGGAACGAGGACCAGGAGTTCGGCGCGATCACGATCTTCCCGCAGACGCACGACATCGTCGGCGTCACCATCCGCGACACGGACATCGTCGACTCCACGTACGACGGCATCCAGTTCAAGAACGGTGGCGGGAACATGCCGGACGTGAAGATCACGAACGTGCGGATCGACCAGTCCAACAACGGCTCGGGCATCCTCGCGATGGGCGGCGCCCGCGGCAACGCGATCCTGTCGAACGTGACCGTCACGAACTCGCGTGACGGCGACGTCGCGAAGGAGCCCGGCTCGCAGTTCACGTTCACGGGCCAATAGCAGGACCCTCTCGACCCGTCCCGACGGTGCCGAACACGACATGGGGGTCGTTATCCGCCGGATAACGACCCCCATGTCGTTCTCGAGGGCGGGGAGCGTCGTGCTCGACGGCGTCCCGGCCGTCGTCCCACGAGCGGCTGTCACGACCACCTGACGCGCGGTCGCCCCGGTGTAGGGCCTCTGGGGTCCCGGGGTGGCACGTGGCCCGGCGCCAGGTCGTCCGCAAGGAGAGTGCACCTGTGAGAAGCCCGCGCCGATCCTGTGCGCGGCCGATCTGACGGGCGTGAAGGCATCTAGGGTGCGGAGCGTGACGACGCCCCACCGTCCCGGTGCAGAGCCGATCGGCGACCTCGATCCCGGCGCGGGTGACGGCGCCGTGGCCGGTGACGGGACCGTCCGCGAGCCGGAGCCGCGAGACCGACGGCGGCGGGCCGGGACCGTCCTCGCGGTGTTCGCCGCGGCGGTGCTCGCGACCGGTGCGCTCGTCCCCGCGCTCGCCGACCGGCTGCTGCTGGTCGGTCCCGGGGGAGCGCTGGACCCGACCGTGACCTCCCTCGCCGCGCTGGGGGTGGCCGCAACAGCCGGCGTGGTGGCGCGTGCCCTGCTTCGTCGTCCCGGGCCGGTGCGCGTGTGGGAGGGCGCGGTCGTCTGGGTCGGGGCTGTCGCGACAGCCCTCACCGCGGTGCTCGCGCTGACGGGCGGGTGGTGGATCGCGAGGATTCTGCAGGCGCTGCTCGATCTCGCCGTCGCGCAGGCAGGATGGCCGTTGATCGTCCTCGTCCTGGCGGCGGTGCAGGTCGGCGCGGTCGTCACGAGGGCGCGGCAGCGTCAGCGGGGCGTGGCGGTCATGCCGTTCGGGCGCTTCTGGGCTCGGGTGGGATGCGCGGCCGGTGCGCTGCTCCTGGTGGGGACCGTGACCGGGCACGCCGTGCGAGCGACCGGCACGGACGTCGTCGTCGCGCGCGACCCCGCGGGTGCCTGCACGATCGTCGTCCGCCAGAGCGAGGACATCTTCACCGGGCCGGTCACGCTCTACTCCGGGTCGGGGTCGGTCGTGACGCGCGTGACGACGATCCCCGACCTGGTCGGCTACCCCCTCCGCGACGGTCGGTACGCCGTGGGCTTCACCGCGGACGGCGCGCACGTCCAGCTCGCCGACGTGACCGAGACCCGCTCCGCCCTGCTGCCCTGCGGCTGAGGTGCTTCACGGGCAGTCGACCCGCACGACCTCCCACGGGGTCTCCTCGTCGGAGGCGTCGAACGAGAGCGTCGCGCCGTGCTCGTCCCAGGCGAGGTCGTACGCCGAGAAGGCCGGTGGCTCGCGGAACGGGAAGCGCTCCTCGAGAGTGACCGGGCCGTCGGTCAGGACGCTCGTCGCGACGACGTCGCCGTGGGGCAGAGCGAGCACGTCGACTCCACCCGTGAACAGGAACGTCCACTGCTCGACCACGACGTCGCACGTCGCCCCCGCGCGCGCCGGGAGCACGAGCGTCGTCGTGCCCCCGGTCAGGGCCAGGTCGAGCGCCGCGCCTCCGAGCAGGCCGACGCCCACGAGGCACCCGGCGACCTCCGCGCCTGCGGGAAGGCGCCACGAGCCCTCGGGTCGCCGCCCCCGGACACTGAGCACCCACGACCCGGCCAGCACGAGCCCGAGCCCGGCGGGGACCAGGACGTTCACCCAGGCGGCCCGGAGCGCGACGCCGTGCAGCACGAGCAACCCGTCGCCGGAGAGCGCGCGGACGGCGACGTGCGCGGCGAGCAGCGCCGTCCCGGTCGCGACGGCCACCCACGGCCCGGTGCGGCGTCGGACGAGCGTGTCGTCCGTCGCCTCCCGCGTCCTGGGCTCCGCGGACGTCGGGGTGCGCGGCCCGACGGGCGTCGAGGTGCTCGGTGGAGCCGGCACGCGCCGTCGGGCGGCGGCGACCACGAGCCGTCCGACCCCGACGACGACCGCCAGCGCAGCGATCAGGACGGCCGCGTACTGCGCGAGCCCGGCGAACAGGCCGACCAGACCGTGCCGGTACCAGAAGGACTCGTCGGTGCCGAGCTGCGTGGCCGCCACCGCGCCGATAAGCACGAGGGCGACGAGGAACGACGGCGACGCGCGGCGTGCCGCGTCCGCGAGCCGGCTGCTCGGCCCGGTATGCGTCGAGATCGCCCCGGTCACGACGAGGGTGGCGGCGCACAGGGCGACGAGCGCGACCGTGTCGGCCGGCGAGAGGAGCATGGGGACGACCTTGGCGCACCGTCGGGCGCCGCCGGTGCGCCCGACGTGCGAGGTTCGTGCAGGTAGCGATCAGCGCGGCGGCAGCCGGTCGGCGACGGGCTCCGGGGCCGGGGGCACGGTGTCCTCCACGAAGCGCGGGCGGCAGGCGAACCAGCCGCCGACCACCCCGGGGACGGCGGTGGCGGCGAGCACGAGGAGCGGGATCGACCACGACCCGGTCGCCTCGCGCAGCAGGCCCAGGCCGATCGGGCCGAAGCACGCCAGCGCGTACCCGAGGCCCTGGACGAAGCCGGACACGGCCGACGCGGACTGCGGCGTCCGGGTCCGCCGGTTGATGAGGGTCATGCACAGGGGGAACGTGCTCACCCCGATGCCGAGCGCGCACATCCAGAGCACGGTGCCGTCGAGCGGGGAGAGGAGCAGGCCGAGGTACCCGGTCACGAGCACGACGGCGCACACGACGACCACGACGAACGGGTTCGCCAGCCGCGTGGCGAGGTGCGGCACGACCAGCGCGGCGACCATGCCCCAGGCGGAGTAGAGGGCGACCATGGTGCCGCCGAGCGCGGCGCTGCCGCCTGCGTCGGTGAGGACGGCCGGGACCCAGGTGATGATCCCGTAGTTCGACAGCGAGATCGCCGCGAACAGGACGACGAGGCCCCACACGGTCGACGACCGTCCGATCCGCGGCCTCGTCCCGGAGGCGGCGGTCGCCGCGGGCGCATGGTGGTCGGCGGGCAGGCGGGTCGCCAGGACGAGCCAGACGACGGCGGCCAGCGCCGCCGGGCCCGCCCAGATCCCGACGGAGAACCGCCAGCTGGTCGCCTCGGCGACCGGGACGGCCAGGAGCGGGGCGACGAACTGCCCCGTCTGCATGAGGATCAGGTAGAGCGACGTCCACAGGGCGATCCGGTCGGGGAACCACGCCTTCACCAGGGGGACGATCACGACGTTCGCCGCGCCGATCCCGGCGAGGGCCAGCACGGTCGACGCCACGAGCCAGCCGGTCGACGGGGAGACGGCGCGCAGCACGAGCGACAGGGCCGTCAGCCCCAGCGCGACCGTGGCCGTGCGCTCGAGGCCGAACCTGCGTGTCACCACCGGGGCGAGGAACCCGAAGAGACCGAACGACACCGCGGGGACGGTGCCGAGCAGCCCGGCGACGGCCACGCCGTAGCCGAGGTCGGCGCCGATGGTCTCCAGCAGCGGGGTGAACCCCGTGACGGCCGTCCGGAGGTTGATCGCCGTCAGCGCGACGGCGAGCCCGGCCCACAGGGTGAGGCGGACACGCCCTGCGGGGACGCGGGTAGGGGAGAGTGTGGCCATGAAGAGCTCCGCTGTGAGGTCGGCCGACGATAGGATCATGGGATGAATCCTGAGCAGTCTGACACGCGCGAGCCGCTGCGTCGAGTAGGACTCATCGACCAGGCGGCGGCACGGTTCCGCGACGAGGTGGTCTCCGGTCGCTGGCCGGTCGGCGAGCGCATCCCGACCGAGGTCGCCCTGGTGGCCGAGTTCGGCATCGGGCGGAACACGGTCCGCGAGGCGCTCCAGTCGCTGGTGCACGCCGGCCTGCTGCGCCGCGAGCAGGGGCGCGGCACGTTCGTCATCTCCCGTTCCGAGCTGACCGGCACCCTCGAGCGCCAGCTCGCCGGGGGGAGCCGCCGCCACTACCTGGAGCTGCGCCTCGCCCTGGACAGCACCGCGGCGTCGCTCGCCGCCGCGAGCCGCACGGACGCCGACGTCGTGCTGCTGCGCGAGCTGCGCGACCGGCGGGAGGCGGCGTGGTCGACCGACGACCTCGACGCGCGTGCGAGCGCGGACCTCGACCTGCACCGCGCGATCGTGGAGGCGACGCACAACCCCCTGTACGTGACGCTGTACTCGAGCATGCTCGACGTCTTCGCCGTCCACATGCGCGACGAGGAGAACGAGGACGAGGACGCGGCGCACCGGCATCACCACGAGCTGGTCGAGGCGATCGCCGGCGCGGACGCCGACCGCGCCGCCGAGGCGGTGGCCGCCATCATGGACCCGTTCCTGCGCTGAGCCGCAGCGCGGCGAGCGGGCTCCGCGGTCAGCAGTCTCGGGGTCAGTCCAGGCAGAACTCGTTGCCCTCGACGTCCTGCATGACGATGCACGACTCGTTCTCCTCGTCCGCGACCATCACGCGCACGCACGTCGCGCCGAGGGCGACGAGCCGGTCGCGCTCGGCCTCGAGCGTGGCGAGACGCTCGGCGCCGACGAGCCCGGTGCCGACGCGCACGTCGAGGTGCACCCGGTTCTTCACGACCTTGCCCTCGGGGACGCGCTGGAAGTACAGGCGCGGACCCGCGCCGGTCGGGTCGCTGCACGCGAACCACGCGTCCCGCTGCTCGGGCGGGAGCGCGGTGTTCGCGTCGTCCCACGTCGCGAAGCCCTCCGGGGGCGACGGCGGGACGTAGCCCAGCACCTCGCACCAGAACCGGGCGACGCGCTCCGGCTGCGCGCAGTCGAACGTGACCTGGACCTGCCTGACCGTCGTCGTCATCCCGCCACCCTAGGCGCGCGGGTGCTCCTGGTCGGAGGGCATTTCCGTCACCGCCGCGTCCGTCACGGCCGCGTCCGTCACCGCCGCGTCCGTCACCGCCGCGTCCGTCACCGCCGCGGCCGGCGCCGCGGGGAACGTGCGCCGCGCGACGAGGACCACGACGAGCGCCACGGCGACGATCCCCGCCCCGACGAACGGGACGACGTCGAGCCCGGAGCGGGCGAGGACGAGCGCGCCGAGCGCGGCGCCCCCGCCGATGCCGACGTTCGACGTCGCGTTGACGAGCGCGCCCGTGAGATCCGGTGACGCCCCGTGCGCGCGGATCGCCGCCGCCTGGAACACCGGCGCGACGGCGCCGAAGCCCGCGCTCCACACCCCGATCGCGACGAGCACCCCGACGGTTCCGGGGAACGCGAGCCCGACCGCGAGCATGCCCGCCACGACCGCGACGAGCGTCACGACCGTCGTCCGGCGCGGCCGGTGGTCGAGGCGCGCGGCGGCGAACGCCGTCCCGACGAGGCCGAGCGCCCCGAGCACGAGGAGCGCCGGGCCGAGCGCCGACTCCTGGAGGCCCGCGCCCAGGAGCAGGAGCGACACGAAGGTGTAGACCGTGTACTGGCCCAGGTACGCGAGGGAGTTGGTGGTCGTCGCCACCGCGAGCGCGGAGCGTCGGCTCGTGCTCGACGCGTCCGACGGCGGAGCCCCGCCCCCCGGCACGGGCGGCAGCAGGAACGCGATGAGCACGGTCGCCAGCGCGCACGCGCCCGCGAGGACGCCGAACGCGGGACGCCAGCCGATCGCCGTCCCGAGCGTCGTCGTCAGCGGGACGCCGAGCACGAACCCGACCGCCGCGCCCGTGGTGACGAGCGAGAGCGCGCGCCCCGTGAGGTGCGGCAGCACGAGCCGCGACGCGTACCCGATGCTCACCGAGAAGAACACCGCGTGCGACGCGCCGCCCAGCGCCCGCGCCGCCGCGACGACGGCGAACGTCGGCGCGACGGCGACGAGCACGTTGCTCACGGTGTAGAGCACGAGCGTCGTCAGGAGCAGGCCCTTGCGCGGGAGGCGCGCCGTGCCGAGCGTGAGCGGCACGGCGAGCGCCGCGACCATGACCGCGTACGCCGTGACGAGCAGCCCCGCGACGGACTCCGTGACGTCCAGGTCCGCGCTGAGGAGCGGCAGGAGACCGACGGGCACCAGCTCGGTCGTGATGGCGACGAACGTCGCGAGACCCAGGGCGACGATGCCGCCCGTGGCCTCGCGGACCGTCCCCGGACGGAACGTCGTGGTCATGCGCCGTGCCCGTGCGGTCGCACGTCGCGCCGCACGGCGGGCTGGCCGTCGGTCTCGCTCGGATCGAGCACGTCGTCCTCCTCGGGTCGTCCCCCCACCCTAGGAGCCCGGCGTGCCCGGGGAGTCCGCCGCGAGCGTCGCGACGGCCTCCACCGCCGCCGCGACGGCGGGCGCGTCGTTGCGGAGGATCGCGCCGTGGTTGCTCCGCACCTTGGCCGCGAGCGCGACGTGCGGGTTGCGGAGCGTCACCTGGTCGAGGCTCGCGCGGATGACCTCCTGCTCGTCGCCGCGGCTGCCGAACGACGTCCCCGAGGCGACGACGTACCGGGTCGGCACGGTGATGCGGTCCAGCACGGGAGCGAGCTCCCGCTCCCGGGAGATCCTCCCGAGCTCGATGTTGCTCTCCGCCTGCTGGGCGGCCGTCATCTGCGGGAGCAGGCCGAGCGGTCGCAGCACGGGCCGCAGGAAGGCGAGGCGCCGGAACAGCATCCGGATGCGCTCCTCCATCGCGTCGTCGAGCCAGTCGTGCGGGAACGCGCCGTCCACGAGGACGGTGCCGACCGTCCGCTCGGGGTGACGGTCGGCCCAGTGCGCCGCGACGACCGCGCCGTAGGACCAGCCGACCAGGAGCGCCCGCTCGACGCCGCGCGCGTCGAGCACGGCGGCGACGTCGCGGACCGCGGCCTCGAAGCCGTAGTCGGCCGAGGTGCGTGAACGGCCGCGGGCGCGCTCGTCGAAGGTGAGGTGCCGGTACCCGGGGCCGAGCGCGGCGACGACCCGCTTCCAGTAGCGCTGCGTCGCGAACTGCCCGTTGCAGTAGAGCAGCGGC